>NZ_MDTU01000001.1:2163440-2177371 GCF_001720395.1 Piscirickettsia litoralis | reverse complement strand
GCCGGTCATGCATCCATTTGATGGTTTAGCACGAAACTCCTGGAATTTTACATTATCTTTTTACAATTTATTTATTTATTTATTAAAATATATTCCATTCCTGCGTGCCTTATCAAGCTGTAAATTGACATTAACTCAATTTTACTTTTTGCATTTAGTTTTTCTCTTATATTTGTCATGTGGTATTCTATTGTACGGGATGAAAGGTTAATCTCGCCCGAAATTTCCTTAGATGACTTTCCATTAGAAGTTAGAACTAATATCTTTTTTCTTTTTCAGAAAGTGAACAATCTTTTACCATACCATCAAAGACACCAATATCATGTAGAAATGAAATACCATCTCTCCTTTTTGGTCTTTTCATGATTAAATTCTGCTCAGCTAAACTAATTGAATCTTCTGATATATTTTTTAGATTGAGAATATTAATACTCTCTAAGCATGATAAATCTGACCACTTATAATCAAGAAGCTTAAGCTTGTCAGTAATAGGCTTAGTTTGTTCTCTGAATTGTTTAATCAAAAACTTTTTAACTTATCGACATCGTTATGAAATACATTTTTTAATACCTTCTTTTTCATAGCCACCAAACCAAAATTGCTCTCGACCATACTCCGTGTATTCACAAATTCCAAGAGTATGATCTGCCTGACAAAAATTTATTAAATGATCCTCTGTCCACCATGGCAGATGATTAATAGGCTTAAATAACCTTCTATGTGGTAGAAAAATCATATCATACTCTGGCCAAACAACATCACGGTAGTAATAATGTACGCCTAGATCAATAAACCTTTTAGAAAGCTCAGGGCGATTACTTAAAAAATAAAATTGCCCACTATACGATACTGAAAATGTACGAAAGCCACGGATTTTAAAGTGTTTGAAAAGAGGTTTACAGATTTGTTTAATCTCTTCATGATAACATGCTTCACCAGCATTTGACATACGCTGCAAATAGTCAGAAATGTTAAACATATTATCTTTTACCCAAGATTTAGCTTCTAACATAGGCATCTCCAATTTATTAAACAATAAAAATTGGTCATCGGCATATTCTTTAATTTTTGTTCACGCCATGATGCTTTCATAAAACTTAACTCAAAAATTTCTCTTATACAGCTTTCAGTTTAACTATCATTTTAATGGCAACGATTTATAAGCCTTACTATTCAGCTTAAGCCATCAAGATATCTCACTTATTTCCCGGCTTTCCCAGTATTCTTCTTAGCTAATGCTATTATTTTATATAATGTCGACTATTAAACTTTTATAGATCAATTAGTAAAATATAAACATATTGCCAGCGAGCCTATTAATTATAGCCAATAATAATATATAATTTTATTACACCAAGCAAGTAATCTCTGTATGCCCTTATTAAGTATTACTTCAACTATTTTGCTATTTACTGACTAACCCAGCACCTTGCAAAATTTAGCTCCAGCTTTTTAACCCTAAAGATAACCTTTAAAAAGTCAGGATCTCCCGAGTTCAAAATAACCCGTCCGCTAACCCGCTACGGAATCAGATCAAAGACCTCTGATATAGGTCAACTTAGCACTGCTACCAATACTGCCCTCTAAGCAAAATCCTCTTGGACAGATACGCTTACTCATTGTAGTTAATCGACTACCCTGTAGCTCTTCAATTTCATTGCTCTCAGTTTGCTTAGCTTACCATGTGATAGCATTTTACAGGCATAATCTGCTATGGCAACAACCAGCCAGTTACAAACAGACACCTTTACCACATTTTTTAGTCTAATTATCGATTAATTTAAATTACAAATTTACGTATAAATCAAATAACTATTAACTCTCTGATAAATAACAATATTCGTTAACTTACTTTCTCCCAAGCACCAAAACCTAGTATAATATCTAGGTTTTGTTCGCCTTTAACCTTAATCATATCACAAGCTTCACACTTTTATATTAAATTGTTAACGTTATGCTCACCAATCAATTAATACTAATTTTAATAATTTTCAAGTCCTATTGATGACTTTTCTCTCATCTACTGAAGTCTAAGGCTTTAAGCCTTAGACTTAGGTGTCCTCTAGCATTCTCCTCCTTCACAATGCTCAAACTGCATATCATAGCACCTATTTGCTGGTATAGGCGGTATTCTAACCTTAGCAATTGATAAGAAATTGCAGACGCCACCATATTGATTTATCGTTGATGGCAAAATACTAAAGTTATGACCAAGCATAGCTTCAAAATGCAAGTTAGTATAACTTCCATACGGAATAGTAATACCGTAGGGCGCTCTAGTAAAATTAGCAATATATTCTTCTTTACCAGTAGTCCTTAAATTTCCTTTAACAGCAAACCTTCCCCCTTCATTAATCCTCCCTTTAACAATACCTCCTGGCCAACTAAAGATAGAATACTGTTTCGGATCAAAACTTTTAGAGTCCACATAATCCTCGTTACCATTTCTAAAGGTACATATTTTTTTGATTAATGCAATCAGCAAAATCAGGGGTTTTCCACATACTGTTAGCCATATCAAGCAATTTTGAAAAAGCAACCGGATCTTCTGAGCTATTCGTAAACCCTTTGGTTGCAGCTAATTCTTGTAAATAATACGTAGGCTGCTCACTTGGACTTTGACCTGATAACAAATTTTTATAAATAAGCTGTGAAGCTAAAATAAAGTGAGTTTTTGTTGATGGATGAACCCCACCTCCAATAACGGCTTTAGATTGTATCGCAGGATTGTAAGGAATAAGCCTATCAATATCCACACTACCAATCACTGTGAGAATAGGAGGCACGTCTTTGATTGTTTTATCAACGCCTTGCATATTTACATAGCCCATAAAATTACTACTATCATGCGAACCTTTTGAAGCCGCTTTTTGCCCCCAAAGCTGCGATGAAACCCCAGGTTGGGAGCCTGGAGTAAATTGATAAAAATCAGGGTCATTTTGAATACTTTTTACTGATGAATATGCATCAAATAATTTCACTTCAAGGTCAGGGTAGTTATTTTTTAATTCTTTCTCCATATTAAATATACTTTCATTAAAGATAATTGTATCTTTTTTAACCCTCTGGAGCCTTCCAGGTTCATCATTTTGAGTTACTAGGAATTGATGGAGCTGTGGTGCAATCGTTATATCAGGAACAGTAAAAAGTAATATAGACAACTTAGAAAAATCTACCTTATCATTATTTTTTAAGTCATTTAAAAAACTAATAAGATTATCTTTAAAAACTTGAGATGCTTTATGTAAATCAAGAGCATCCCCACCAATATCTTCCATAATATCATTCCCACCCATAAAAAGTGAAAGTAACACCTTTTTATTGCTTTGAGCATGATTTAGGCTGTTAACTAGCTCAGGTTTAACCAAGGCTAACTGATCTTTAAAGTTTGGAGTAATAGGTAGTTTTGAAGGCATATAGAAAGTATCCGTTGCAAGAGCTGTTTGCCCATTAGCTTGCTTCTTATTAGCATCAAACCTATGGACTATTTCCATTCCACCAAATGCATAATTGTGAACAGGAAGTCCTGTAAATTCGTAAACATAGTCAGGCCACATAAGGCCATTACTCCATCTGCCGTTATAAAGAACGCCTCTGGGCATATCTCCCCCAGTAAGATAAAATACATTTTGAGTATCAGTCAGACTATCACCCAAAGTATACATTTCAGAGTAAGGAGTTATATTTTTAGGAACTCGTTTCACTTCAATGTAGTAAGTTGGCTTTTGCTTAGTTGGGCTACCCAATTTAGCTAGCGCAGAAATTACCCTAGCATCACTAATTTTTCCGCAACGACTTAATTTTTGGTTTGAGTTGTAAGAACACCATCGATATAAACTACCATCATGGCCGTAGCTACCTTGTATAGAGCTACTCTCTGGCAATTTCTTATCTGCCCCTGCAGGGAGATATTTTAATAAATGCTTGTTACTACGGTATTTATATGGTTCAACTTTCATATTTTCAGCAAACTCATGATATGCATTCTGCGCTTTCATTTCTGACAAATTTGAAGAGATGCCTATCGTTGTGAATCCTGGCCAAGTCGTAGCTTTACCTAAGCCTGCGGAATTAAGGTGAATGCCACCCCCAAACCCTGAATAACCAGTCATTGTCCAGTTGTGTCTTGCACCATCAGCAGAAACGCCATTTGGCTGAATTACTAAATGTGCTGAGTTCATATAAAGCTTTTGTGTGTCTTTAAAGCTTCTAACCTCTCCTGCAACTACGGTTCCACTGCTACCATTATATAAAAAGGTTAATGATGTATTAGAATCATTTTTAATAACTATGTTAACTTCCGGAGTCTCTGCTTGTAACAAACTTTGAGTGCCTGGAATTGTAGAGCTATATAACTCACTTGCACAAACACCACTAGAAATAGAACTCAATAAACATAAAGCTATTATATTATATTTATTTACAATATATTTATGTTGAATAGGCATTAATGTCTCCTTTAGTTTACGTTTACAAGCACGAGGAATTGTACTTTGTTTCCCTCATATGACTCTTCAATCTAATTCCTGTTTAATGCAATGGGTTATAAGTTTTATTCTTCAGCTGATATACCAAGGTAGCCTAGCTATTTACAAGCCAAAATAATCACTCATAAAATTTAAAAATACCTACCAACTTTTAAAGCGGTAAGCTCATTAACCACTACAGACTCAGAACTCAACACCTTTGCAATAACACTTGCATCAGTACTGATGCTGTCTCACCTCACTGACCTAACTTTGCTTAGCCCTATCATTAATGGTTTTCTTCACCTCATTCTTCGCAATATTAAAAAGTTCAGGGAATATGATGAAGCCTAAACCTAAGGTCTAGGTGTTTATGATACATATAAAAACCAGAAAAATATTAGTAATTTTACTAATTGAGTGTAGTTCCAGGCCCAGCCAGCTATTCTCTATAACTTCTTTCCAAGCACGTTAAAGTTAATTTAGAGTTTTACCCACACTGCACATCGAAGCTCTTTGCCTTTAACACAGTTAAAACAATAAAAACATTATTATTAACAAGTTAATATGCTGGATAATAACAAATATAAATTTCACTCAATTATTTATTTTTTGAAGCACCACTAACAGATTAAGCGTATACGTCATCATTCACTTACTTGCTATGTTAGAGGTGAGGTTTAAATCAGCTATAATTACGCAACTTTCAGAAACTTCGAACTTAAGTCAGTGCAAAGATTCAAACGGTTATACTTCTTGCCTTCTCCACAACCTATGATGACTCTAAATTTAAACAAGCTTCAATAACCAACTGCAAACGACGCTCACCTCGAAACTCATTAGCCGACAACCGATACAAGCAACGCACCTGATCACCCGCTTGCACTGGCACACTATCGCCTTCTTGGCTTAAGGCACGAAACCAGATCGCTGAGCGATAAAAACCATCTTGCTCAAATTCTAGGCTTAGATGTATTTTCTCTTTACCAATTAAACGTGCGCTATGCACATAAAAACGACCTTCAAATTGCGGCCCTTCAAACTCACGACCGAAGGGCTGCAGCTGCTCTAGTCGGTCAAATGCCATTAAATCAAGCTCGGCAAGCGCTAATTCACCATCACTTAAACGAATAGGAAAAAGCTCACTGACCTTAAGCTGTGCACGTATTGCCTCATCAAAACGATGGGTAAATTCAGCCAGCCGGCTGCGCACAATTTTTAGTCCAGCCGCTCCTTTATGGCCCCCGAAGGCCAAAATCACACCCTCAGTATGATCTGCAACATATTGCAAGGCGTCACGGATATGTACATCAGCAATCGTACGCGCTGAACCACTTAACTTCTCAGGGTCATTCGTCGGTGAAAAAACGACACATGGGTAACCATAACGGTCCACTAGGCGCGATGCGACAATACCCTGAACCCCTGCATGAAAACCATCATCAAAAGTAACAATAGAAAGTAATTTATCAACTAAACAGTTTTCAGCTTGAATTTTAGCTTGCTCAAGCATCTGCCGCTCGGTAAGTTTTCTTTCTTCATTGTCTGTGTTTAATACTAATAAATGCTCCATCGCCTCATTGTCAGTCCGTGCTAATAAGAAGCGCAGCGCTGCATAAGGATCAGCCATGCGCGAACGGGCATTAATGCGTGGCCCTAGCTGAAAACCTAGATCTTCTGGGCCAAATAGCTGCTGACGATTAAGTAATTGCTTCATTGCTCGCCAACACGGTCGCTCTAAGTGATTCATCACTTTAAGGCCAGTATTCACCACCGCGCGATTTGTTGCATTAAACAATGAGACCGCATCGGCAACCGTCCCTAAGGCCACATAATCAAGCAGACCACTGAGTTTAGGAGGAACATCATTACTGTTATCTTTCAATAGTTGCAAGCGCACCTGACACATCAATAACCAGGCGACCATACATCCGGCGATTACAGTGTCAGGATAATTGCAATCTTTGCGCGTTGGATTAATCACCGCATAAGCCGAGGCTGGAATACCTTCGCTTGGAATCGCATGATGGTCAGTTACCACAACATCAATACCCGCTTGCTGTAGGCGCTTAATTCGTGCTTGATCAGAAGAGCCACAATCGGCGGTAATAATCAAACTAGGCAATTGCTCTTGTGATAGTATCTTGTCAGTTAGGCCATCACTGACGCCATAACCATCTTCCATGCGATGACCGATTAAGTGCTGTATATTCTCTATATTAACTTGAAAATAATCAGTCAATGCGCGTGTGATAATCGCATGAGAGGTAATGCCATCAACATCATAGTCCGTTAATATGCCAATAACTTCTTTGTTTTTAATCGCACGCACAATACGCTCTGCACCATATTTAGCATCTTTTAGTTGCTCAGGTGCCGTTAAATCCGCTAAGCGCGGCTCAACGATACGATCAAATGCCTGACCCTCACCTTGCACACGATTTGCAATTACATGGGCAAGTAAAGGGTCTAAACCACAACGACGTGCTTGCTTAAACGTTTTCTCACAGTGCTTGCGCGCTTGGATTCTAATCTGCATGATAATAACTCTGAATTGATTGAGGGCGGCACCAAAACTTCTTTATCCCCCCAAGACGTCACCGAAAAAGCCTTATTACGGCCTAAATATAATGATACAGACTTTAATTGGCCCTGTTTAAGTCGCTGCAATAAAGGCACAAACACCATTTTTTCCAGCTGGCGCAAAGCCTCTTGCCACAGTTTATAATCCGCGGATAACACCGCTTGCTGACACAGCTCACTGTAATAAAGGTCCGTCTGATCCAACTTTGACATATCAGCAAAATAAGGCGCATTGCAAAACATCGCCAGCCCTTGGGCGACTTTCGCCTCAGAGCATAAGGTCAGTTCACTTGATTGATAATCGCTTGTCGATAACTGTCCACTCCCCCACAACCATAGGCTATCAACTGTTACTAAACCTTGCTGACGACGGGCTTGGTTCACTGAACTTTGATGTAAAAGCATCCCTAACTCAGCCTGTAAGCTACGCCAATATTTTGCATCGACTCCAGCAATTTCATCAGTTTGAATCGGCTGGCCTTGAGCGAGAGTTAAACTGCGAGTGAGTAGCTCAATTGGCTTGGGAGCGCTAATTAACCAATGTGCACCGTCATCGTATAATATCAGGCCATCTTCAGCCAAAAACTGATTAACTTCCTGCAATAATATAACTTTTTTCATCATCATTTAACGCCTCAATAATACTACCTTGACAATAAAGGCCATTTTGATCAGCAGAGATATGAACAGGATCTGCATACAGCCATCCGCCAGCGATAGGCAATTGGCTCGCATATGCCGCTGCCAATGGTACATCATGATCTAAACTTTGAGAGCCAAAGCTTGCAAATAACTCAGTCGTAGGGCTGCCATGCTGGGATAGCTGATTTGCATAGGCCAATAGCCTTAATAAAGTCGGACAGCATTCATCAATAGCAGCTCTTTGTTCACTATCTCCAGCAAGCAGCATCGGAATTATCACTTTCACAATCAGTTCAGCTCATTAGTTAAAAATAAAACAAGAACATTCTAGCATACTCTATGAATAGCCTTGAGTTTAAGGTTTTGTTAATATAGCATAGGGAGAGACAGGACGCTTTTAAAATACAATAGGGTAAGACAATGCAAAGGGCAGACAGCGCTAATTCCCGTTTTTTACTCTATTTTTCTATAGGCTTAGTTGTATTGATGCTGGCTATTACTTTTTTTTTCTATCGTTCTTAGTGTTCACCTGCTTACTTTTTACGCTTATTTACTCATCTCTATTTTTCTTTATCGCCAAGTGCCCGCAAAAATTAAAACACGACTCTCTGACAGGTGGCATATCAGAATAACTCACTTACTGCTATGGCCTTTATCCTATCTGGTACTACTCATTCAGATTCGTCATCATCTATTAATAAAAAGAAATTAAACGATCTATTTTTTATGTCATTAAAATTCTACATATAGAACAAGCCTAGCCTTGCAATCGACATTAAAACTAATTTATGCTAAACCCTTGTGATGACAAAATCGAGGGAACCTTCATGAAAAAAGCACTATCCAGTCTGTTTTTGGCTACAATGATCACAGCTCCAGCATTCGCCGCACCGCCACCTCCACCGGCCCAAAATAATGCTGAAACAATCAAATTTTCGATTAAAGACGAAAACTATGTGCAAGTTCAAAGCGCTAAAGTTTCAGTGCTTGCCAGCATTACTGCGACCGGCGATCAACGTTCATTCGAAACAATTCTAGCCCCTGTATTAAAAACAGAGAAAAATGCTCGCATCGAGCAAGTCATGCAAACCAAATCAGATTCAGGGTTGCCACAATACAAAGTATTAATCGTGCAACGTGTCGGTATGAAAAATATTAACAAGCTTACATCACGCTACAAATCTTATGATAAGCCTGGCATGAGTTTTAAAGTTGTTGATATTAGCTACAGCCCAACCTCGAACCAATTCGAAAACAAATGGGCAAAAATGCGCTTAAAACTCTATAAAGAAATACAGCAAGAAATAAAATCCTATAATAAATTAACAAATAAAGAGTTTAAAATTAAATCAATTCAATATTGGCACAGTAATAATATTCCACGTATTCAACCTGTTATGTTAAAAAGCTTCGCTATGGGCGCTGCGAATGCAGAACAAGCAGCCGTCAGCAACAATAGCAGCAATGTGACCACCAAGGTTGAAATGACGGCCAATGTAGAGCTAACAAGTACCGTATAACCTTCATTAACCTACACGAGATGCATATCAACTTATACTGTACATAACAGCAGCAAAAAAAGTTGAAAAATAGCCTTGAATTAACTTATGATTAAGCTTGAAGGCTGTTTAGCTGAGTATATTCAAACATAACCTTTACACAGAATTATCTACCGAGTCCTTATTCTGTGTAAATGGTTTTATCCGCTATCGAAATAGGGAGTTGAATACCCCATCTCTTCAATTGTGATTTACTGTAATAATATACTCCTTTATCAGAAGTAATAGCATACTGATGACTGAACTTACCATTCAGCAAATACTCTTTTGCCAGTTGCGCCGCAAGTAAGCCTTGATCATAGCCATTTAATACAAGCCCCCCATATCGCTTTGTCTTTTCCTACAGCAAAAGACCAAAAAGCAAATAAAGGTAAAGGTGAATGCTTCGATGTCCAGTGAATGATATCATCGGCCTTAACATGTTCTCCTGCTTTATTCACAAGCGTCTGGTAAAGGCCAATGAAAACGGCATCGTAACCTTTAGCTTTACTCGTTAAAACAGTTTGATACCACGTTTCAATGAACTTAATTAACTTAATATGTACTTCAACACCATTAACTTTTGTAATATTTCCAGAAAAATAATTTAACAAAACTTGTGAAGTATTCCCATCATCAAAGAGTAAAAGCACTTTTTTAGGCTGAGGTAATAATATTTTTTTTAATAGATAAATATTACGCTTCAAAATTGGTCGCTCTAACACACCTGAGCTATGATCAAACATATTTAGATAAGCTCGTGGAGTATTATTTATACCCAAATAAACAAAAGGTGTCCCTCGTTTTTCTAAAATAGGGCCTACATATTTTAGTGCATTATCATCTCCTAAAATTACAATATTAGGTCGATATTCCTCGTACACTTTAATAGCACGGTTTGCAGACTGCTGATACTCTGATTTTGGAATACGCTTTGTGTCCATATAGTAGTGCTTAAGCTGATATTTTTTCGAATCTTTAAAAGTATCGTGTATAGCACGACTGTAATCTTGATCCCACTGAAAGCTAGGATGATAACTATTGACTACTAATATTTTCTTAACTGATGCTGAAGCAACAATAACTTCAAAAAAGAGCAGCACCACTATTGTAGTCCTAGCCAATTTAATCATATCAGACCTTAAATAAGTTGACATTCTACTATTTAGATTAGCAGAATTTATGCATCGTTAACCCTATGGATAAGTGTTTTATCCTCTAGAAAAAATCTATTCAATACCATATAGCTCCTAAATAAAATATGTAGAACAATAAAAACATATATTTCTTGGTTATTTCATTATTAATCAACAACTAATCTATAACATTTTATAAATTCAGATCTCCAAATATATTAGCATATTGCTATAATGTTAGTCGCACCCCTAATACAGTCATGCAAGGCTATTTAGATCTTAAGGCCGTATACTTATCATAGATTTCATTGATTTTATTTTTATTATTGAGCTGGTTAAAGCCAAAATTAAACTGATCCCTTAATTCTTTGTCCTTAAATGCGGCGTAATAATAGAGTTTTGGAAAAATATTACTGTACTCTAAGCGAGGAATTGTTTTGATGCCAAGCCTTCTAAGATTATTTACTGTTTCTTGGCTTGTTAAGGCATGCTGAAAAATATATTTATCCCATACGACAATATCTGTTCGATTTAACAATAACTGGCCTAATGCTGATTGGTGTTTTAAAATCTCGTCATAACTTCTAGCTGTACTAACAATATCTTTAAACTTATTTCCCAGGATAATAGAGGCTGTTTTAAAAGCAGTAACTCGATATTGTGCTAGTTGAGTTATGCTTGTGATATTAATATTTCTTGCTGAAAGTGAAATGGCGTAATCGTGAAATGTAAAAGCAGGAACTGATAAATAGACATTTTTTGATTTTACCGATTGGTCAACATCAATCATAACATCGACATTCTTATTTTGTAGAGAATAAGGAAGCCGTGGCCAAGGATAAAAAATAAAACGTACGGTGTGCCCTGACTCAGCAAGAGCCTGCTCAATGATTTCTAAGTGTATCCCTTTATCTTTCCCCTTTTCAAAAACATAGGGTGGTGTATCATTTGGAGCTGCTATTGTAATCAGTTTTGCATAATATACTGGTATTAATAGAAATTGTAATATGATTACAGTGAGTACCGCTTTCAAAATGGTTCCCCGTAATACTGCTCTCTAGTATTAAGTTTAGAAAAAACTCTTTAATATGCCATGTATTTTATATACTCCAAGTCAAAATCTAAAGTCACTTGCCACTTAAACACCAAAGACTGCCTTTCAGCAATCCCAATAGAACTCAGCAACAACCATTTCAAGCTGTATGGTGTAACACGAAGCGTTCAAGACAACCCACCTTCTAATCCATAACCACTCATATCATGCTGACTTTTTTCTTGGAAATAGAAAACCACAATAAAGTGGATAAACGTAACCATAATTAAAGCCATAACAACCTCACTGATAAAAAGTGGTCTTTTAGGCTCTCTGAGCTTGGCGCTTGTATGACTAATTGATTTAGCTTTAAATAATGCTCAAACTTCTTGTAAAGATCATCGATTTGGCGAAAAGGGAGAGCAGCTGATGTGTTATACTCATATTAATCTCTAGAAAAATCAATCTACTAAAACATTAATTTCTTGCTTCAAAATTTCAAATTAACATTTTAATTATATTAATTTATTTTAAATATTTATTTGTAATCCCTTCTATAAATGCCTCATTTTTCTTGATCACATCTAATGCACGTTGAAAGACCTCAACAACCCTATCATCAACCGAGGCATTAAATGTATAATAGAGTTCGCCCTCACTTAGGGTATAAATAGGCACAAAGGTTCCTGGTGGAATCAAGTTTTTCTGCATCAAGTGTTTTGCGACATTCTCCTCATAAGCAAATACATCTGCACGGTTATACTCTATTGCTTTAATTAATAAAATAAATTTATTAAGTAAGTGTACATTGGCCGCTTGTACTCCATGCTCTGCAAGCAAAAGTCCCCCCGATATCTCCCCGAATTGCTGCGAATTTATACTTCTTCAGATCTACAGCATTACTGATGGTAACGTTGCTATCTGCCAAAGCAAAAACAACAATTTTAGTTTGAGCAATAGGTCCAGCCCATTTAAACAAAGATTCTCGCTCCGCTGTTCTCGTGGTCGAGAACAACATATTTTTTAGCTCGGGACGTTGTACTAGTGCATAACCTCGAGGCCAAGGTAATACGTGAACTTTTTTTGTGCTAAAATTAATACCTAAATAATCATACACTTTCTCTAACAAAGCAACTGAAAACCCGTCAGGCTCACCAGTTAGCCCATTGGTATAATTGTAGGGTGGATACTCCTCTGTCATTATCGTTACTTTTTCTATCGCATAATTGAGCTGACCCAATAAAAATAAAAAAAGCATAGCCAATAAAACCAATACACTTTTCATAAACCACTCTCAAAAGCTTTAATCCTCATGCCTCACAACCCAATCGGATTATAAAAAATATTTTCACATAAATAACAATAAGTTAAAAATAGATGATTGTTTTAGACACTCACTTTCAATAAAACCAACTATCCTTTAGAGTGACCTCTAACGTTAGGAGTGCCTTCAATGAAACGTTTTCAACAAGTTATTATCGCAATCAGTATAATTTTGTTGAGCTTTTCTAGTTACGGTATACAAAAGCTCAATATCATGACTGAAGATTATCCCCCTTTTAACTATCTTGATAAAGATAAAAAACTTAAAGGATACGCTGTTGATTTATTAGCCGAAGTTATCACAAAAATTAATGCGCCACAAAAAATAGATAAAGTCAGAGTCCTTCCTTGGGCAAGGGGTTACTCCCAAGCACAAAAACCCGGCCTTAAAAATATGCTGTTTGCGACAACAAGAACTGAAGAACGCGAAACCCTATTTAAATGGGCTGGACCTATTGCTCAAACTAAAATTGTTGTTTTTGCTTTGGCAGATAGCAACATTACCATCAGTAATGCTGCAGATCTGAAGAAGTACAAATTCGCAGCAATCCGAGGCGACATTGGAGCTATTTTATTAGGCAGTAATAATGTGCCTACTACAAATATTAATCAACTTAACAAGTTTACCTTACTCACTCGTATGGTAGAAAAAAAGCGTGCGGACATGTTTGCCTATGAGCAAAGTGGCGCTATTGATTTAATGAAGAAAAACAATATTGACACGAGCAAATTTAAAGTCGTATACGCTTTGAAAAAAGGCGAGCTTTATTATGCTTTTAACCTATCTGTTGACAAAGCAACTGTTGAAGCTTACCAAAAAGGCATTGATGCAGTAAAAAAAGATAAAACATTTATGAAAAAAATAGCAACAGAGTACTTAAAGTAACTTCAAAAAAATATAGGCTAGATCTGTTATTCTAGCCTTTTGATTTAACTTCATCAGAATATCAACCTAAGCCAACTACTAATGATAAAATTGATTTATAAACTGATTAATTTTGTTTGGCAAGCACCTTAAACTACATTATTTGCATTGAATACCAGTAAGAAAAGCATAGTCAATGAAAATAATTTTTTAACTCGGCTAGATTTGAGTTTAATAATTTCATATTTTCACTAGATAATCATGCGAGAGGCAGAATTTTTTTCTGGAGAAAAACAAGAAAAACAAATCATGAAAAAGTTTGCTAAATTCTTTATTATTAAAAAA
>NZ_MDTU01000001.1:2138219-2163171 GCF_001720395.1 Piscirickettsia litoralis | reverse complement strand
AGTTAAACAATTATTTTCGTTTTTTCTCAGCAGATTATACTTTATCACTGTCGACTGATAACAAAATCATGACTAAATTGGATCTTATTATCGGTTTGATTAGAGGTCTTATAGTATCTTGGTACAGGGTGACTAGGCCCATCTCCGCTAATATCAACTCTCATCGAAGTAAAAATGTAAGGTGCAACAGCAACTGCTGCCTTAATCGTATAGTTGGCACCACTTTGCCAAAAGCAGTGCCAACCCGACCCTTTAGCCTCTTCGTACATTTGTATAGAACTGTGGGGGCGATTGTTGTACCTCGGTTAATTGTATCCATCGAATTCGAGCCGCCATGCCCTGTGTACATGCAACTTGAAATATCCACAATACTAATTTCCATTTTGAGGTTAGTATTGTTTTTAATTGTTACAGTTCTCCCATCATATGAAAATGAATTGATAGAGAGCGCAATACTGAATAACAGCAAAAAAGAGTAATACCTTTTCATTAACTTCTCAAATATTTTATAAGTTATAAAAAAATTATGATCAATCGATATTATCCCACTGTTTATATAAAAAAGCAATCCATCTTTACAAAAATAGTCATCTATCAAGACATTGAATAAGCAACTTAAGCAAGCATTAAGAAAAAAGGCCGACCAGAGCATGGGCAAAAGCCTGTTATTCTCTCACGTCAAAAGTCCCACTCCCCAGCCCACACCGTCGTTAATTGGTTTGCTGACTTGTAGCACACTTCACTCTTGCAACTGAAGAAGATTTTGTGGTGGCCTTTACCACAGTGGTAGCAACCGAATAAAGCAAAGCCACCTTCATCACTGCCACAGTTAAGCATTTTTTCAATTTCAGCTAAGTAATAATCTGTGTCATAACGAGGATAGACCTTTGTGAATAATGCCCAATAAGCATAGAAAACCGATTTATAATTGAGTAATTTTTGTTTAAAACGTACCGCCAACTTCACTGTGCTGCTTCCATTTAGTGCCAGTAAGCAAAGCATAGTCAATGAAAATAATTTTTTAACTCAGCTAGATTTGAGTTTAGTAATTTCATATTCTCACCAGATAATCATGCGAGGGGCAGAATTTTTTTCTGGAGAAAAATAAGAAAAATAAATCACAAAAAAGGACCAGCAGGCCCTTTTCGCTCAACAAGCTATTTTCATTAGTGTGGCAATTTTTCTGCTTCATGATCCCAAGCAGAGTAGCTCACACCAGATTCAGAACTTTGTTTTTTCGAAAATATTTTATGGAAGATGATAATCCCAATAAAGACAATCAGTGCACCATATTGCTCTAAAATAACTGAAGCTGTCATCTTACCATCGATGGTATAAACCTGCCCTGCAACAATCGCAACAATCATCAGCATGGCAATGATTGGCGCATAAGGAAAGAGCTTTGCTTTGTATTTTAAAGCAGATAAATCGCCTTTTAAGTGATATTTACGGAAACAATAATGACTTAAGGCAATACCAAACCAGGCAATAAATCCACACAATGCAGAAATGGTTAAAAGAATGGTAAACATCCGGCCATTACCAATAAAAGAAGACAAGAAAATCACAGAGCCAACTGCCGCTGTCGCTAATAATGCATAAATAGGCAAGCCATATTTAGTCGTTTTGCTAAATACTTTTGGCGCTTGACCTGTGGTTCCCATATACCATAAGGTTCTTGTCGATGCATACATGCTGGCATTTGCAGCAGACACCACAGCAACAAGTATAATCGTATTAATTAAATTTGTTGCAAAACCATGACCAAAGTAGCTCTGAAAAACTAGCGTAAAGGGACTGGAGTCAATACTGCTTTGATTCGCAAGTTCTGGGCTATTAAAAGGGACTAATAGGCTGATAAATAGCGTTGTTAACACATAAAATAAAACCAAACGCCAAAAAATAGTCCGCACCGCCTTTGGAATACTTTTTTCTGGATTTTTAACTTCTCCAGCCCCAATACCAATCAATTCTGAACCTTGAAATGAAAAACCAGCAATTAAAAAGACCGAGACAAACCCAAGCCAACCATTATGAAAAGGACCATCAGCAATCGTAAAATTAGCAATACCAAATTCAGACTTTTTCGATATTAAAAAGCAACATAAAATAATGAAAACAACAATCACCGCGACCTTTATAAAGGACATCCAATATTCAGTTTCACCATATACACGCACAGAAAATAAATTAACAAAAAGTATCAAGCCGAAAAATATAGCAGAAATCAACACCGCTGATAAATCAGGAAACCAATACTTCATAATAATTGTCGCGGCTGATATTTCCGCAGCAATAGTGATCGCCCAGTTAAACCAATAGTTATAACTCATTGCTAAACCAAAAGACGGATCAACATAGCGTGATGAATACTCACAAAATGATCCTGTTGTCGGCCGGTGTGTTGCCATCTCGCCCAAGCTGGTAATCAAAAAATAAACCATAACAGCAATTAGGCTATATGCAGCTAGCGCGCCACCCGGGCCTGCAACATGAATTGCATAACCACTGGCGAGGAAAATTCCCGTACCAATCGATCCGCCTAAAGCAATCATATTCAAATGCCTTGCCCGTAAATTTCTAGCTAACATACTCTAATTACCTCACCTTCAGCATCTGTTAGAAAAAGAGAAAAACAAGCATCGGCTTGATTCATAATACAATGAGAACATGCAGATTCTAATCTCTGCATCTTGAAAAAGTGTGCCATATTGCAGCCTCTAGTCTATGGTTATTTCAAACAAAAAAATAAATTAAACATTAAATCAGCAAGAGCGCTGTTTAACTGACGGCTTTAATAGACAGTTATTCTTTAAAAAAGAATCAGAAAGAAGGGAGTAAGAAAAAAAAGAAACTAGATGTGAAAATAATTGGCGACACGAGTGACTAGACATGAAATTTACCTCAATAAAATAACTAATTAGACGTTCCAAACTTGCGACATGAAGCCTGGTTTATAAGACATACCATAATGACTAACAAATTTTTCTTGGGTCATTTTACAACCTCGACCTTAACTTATACTGCTCCATCAGGTTAGGTTGTCCCTAATCAAGTTAATACAAACTTAAGTTATTCACTATAATCTTCTGCCAAGGATGCTGTCAACAGATAATTATGAATAAAATCAGGCTATCGCAACGCAATACAAAAATCAGAGCCTTTATCTACACAAAAACACTTTTTCACTTTACTGCATTGAATTACAAGAAAATAAAAAGCCACCTGCTGTAATAGAAAGTGGCTTAAATCAATACCTGAACTGCTAAACAACACTCAGGCTAGTTTTGGTCTCTTTTTGATAAAGAAAGCCAAGTCGAAAGCACAGTGTCCGCATTCAAGGACATACTATCGATTCCTTGCTCTAATAACCATTCGGCAAGTTCGGGGTAGTCGGATGGACCTTGACCACAGATCCCCACATAACGACCACGTGCCTTACAGCGAGAGATGACCTGTTCAAGCAAGCGCTTCACCGCCAAATTACGCTCATCAAATAAATGAGCAACAATGCCTGAGTCTCGATCTAAACCTAGGGTTAACTGGGTTAAATCATTCGAACCTATGGATACCCCATCAAAGATCTCTAAGAACTCATCGATAAGCACTACATTCGATGGCAACTCACACATCATATAAAGGTTCATGTCATTGGATTTATTAATGCCATATTCAGACAATAAATCAACCACCTGCTGCCCCTCAGCCAAAGTCCGTACAAAGGGCACCATCACATCAACATTCTTAAAGCCATACTCTTCACGCACTTTCAGTAACGCTTTGCACTCCAACTCAAAACACGGCTTAAAGCTATCAGACACATAACGAGACGCACCACGGAACCCGATCATCGGATTCTCTTCATCAGGCTCGTAAACATCACCGCCCAATAGATTAGCGTATTCATTCGACTTAAAGTCAGATAAACGTACGATCACTCGCTTCGGCGCAAAGGCCGCAGCAAGCGTTGCCACACTCTCAACGATCTTCTCAACATAAAAGTCCACTGGGGACGCATAGGCGGCGGTACGCTCATCGATTTCAGCTTTAACATCGGCTGACTGCTTATCATACTCCAACAAGGCTTGCGGATGGATGCCGATGGTCCGGCCAATGACAAATTCTAAGCGCGCAAGACCCACTCCCTCATGCGGCAAGCGTGATAGAGCAAAAGCACGCTCAGGGTGCGCAACATTCATCATGATCTTGACAGGAATCTCAGGCATCGCCTCACAATTTATTTCCTGTACATCAAAGCCCAAGGCACCCTCATAAATATAGCCAGTATCGCCTTCTGCACAGCTCACAGTCACGATTTGGCCATCTTTTAATTCATGGGTCGCATCGCCACATCCAACAACCGCAGGTACTCCGAGCTCACGGGCAATGATGGCCGCATGACAGGTACGCCCTCCTCGATTGGTCACAATCGCCGCCGCACGCTTCATAATCGGCTCCCAATCAGGGTCTGTCATATCCGTAACAAGAATATCACCCGCTTGAAAGTCATTCATGTCCTGCAAGCCTTTTAACAAGCGCACACGACCTGAAGCGATTTTCTTACCGACACTGCGACCTGAAGAGATCACCTGGCTATGTTCTTTGAGCTGATAACGCTCGATCACTTGTGCCTGGCTTTGTACTGTTTCCGGACGCGCTTGAAGGATATAGAGCTTACCGTCGTTCTGGTCTTTACCCCACTCGATATCCATCGGGCAGCCATAGTGCTTTTCAATGCACAAAGCAAAACGAGCAAGCTCTTCGGCTTCTTGGTCTGTTAAGCAAAATACTTGGGTCTTGGCAAGCTCCACTTCTGATTCGACAATACCACCACCGTCTTTATAGGTTAATTGTAATGCTTTACTGCCTAGAGTACGGCGTAATACCGCAGGACGGCCTTCTTGAATATTTTGCTTATGAACATAAAATTCATCGGGACTGACACTGCCTTGCACAACACTCTCACCCAAACCATAAGCGCCATTGATGAGCACAACATCATCAAAACCAGTTTCAGTATCCAGCGTAAACATCACTCCACTGACGGCACTTTCGACCATGCGCTGAATACCGACAGAAATAGACACCTCCTCGTGAGCAAAGCCTTGGTGAACACGATAAGCAATCGCACGGTCATTATATAAAGAGGCATAAACCTCTTTAATTTTTACCAAAATGTCTCGATAACCACGCACATTCAAAAATGTCTCTTGTTGACCGGCAAAAGAGGCTGTCGGTAAATCCTCTGCCGTCGCTGAAGAACGTACCGCAACAGGCATTGCCTCATCTTCAATAAAGGCTTTGAGCGCTGTTAAAATTTCTTCTTCCAAAGAAGCAGGAAAAGGTGCAGATAAAATAAGCTCACGAATCTGTTTGCCTGCGCGAGACAGATCATCCACCTGATCAACATTCAGATCAACCAGCGCTCCATTAATTTTCTCAGCTAAATTATTTTCACTGAGGAAATATTGGAACGCAGCGGCAGTCGTTGCTACACCAGAGGGAACTTGTACGCCGAGCCCAGTTAGATGCTGTAGCATCTCTCCGAGTGAAGCGTTCTTACCGCCTACACTAGCAACATCTTCACGATTAACCTTGGAAAGTGGAACAACGAAATTGCACTGCATCATTTTAAGGGGTCTCCTTGCTTTTGTGCGTGGAAATTGGTTACATAGGGAAAACTACCCGAAATTGGCACAAAAATGAAGTACCCTGTCTTCTTTATTTCAGATTCGACCGCAATTACAACAGAGACCGTCGGCTTGAGCTTACTCGCTCAATTCCCAAGCCTAGAGTTCAATAAGTATACCTTACCCTTTATCGACACGCCCTTAAAAGCGCAACAAGCTTATGAACTCATTAACAAAAAATCAGAGCAATACGGCCAGAATGCCCTGGTTTTTTCTAGCATGGTCCAGCCTGAACTCTGTCATATTATCCAGCAGGCGAATGCACTCGTTCTCGATTTATTCGAGCACTATTTAACCGAACTTGAGCAGTTTTTTCATAAAACCTCAAAACATGCGATCGGCCTTGCTCATAAACCCGAAGCCGAAGAAAGCTATAAACAGCGCATTGCCGCCGTCGATTTTTCAATGCTCAGTGACGATGGCACGAATTTAAAACACTATGAGAAAGCAGAAGTAATTTTAGTCGGAGTATCGCGCTCTGGAAAAACTCCGACCTGTCTTTATCTTGCCTTGCAATATGGCATACGGGCGGCAAATTACCCCCTCGTCGCCGAAGATTTTCTCGATACTTCTCTGCCCAAAGCCCTCAAAGACCATCAAGACAAGTTGATTGGTTTAACCATCGAACCCAATCGCTTGCATGCCATCCGCAAAGAACGCCGCTCTACGCGCGCTTATGCGGACCCAGGGCTGTGTCGCCAAGAGATTCGCTATGCCAACCAGCTTTTTCAGCGCTACAACATTCCCTCTCTTGATACCACACACCGCTCTATCGAAGAGCTATCAGCACGCATTATTGCCCTAAAAGGGTTTAAACAAAATAGTGATTAAAATAAAGCAATTAAAAGCTAAGTTTATTTAAACCATTACGGATTCAACGAGTTAAAAATCAAGCGCGCAATAATTGCATGATTCAAACCAGCCTCTTAACACAAGAGCAAGATTAATTCACAATTATGGATATACGCAGTTGGCGACTTGAAATAAAATTAGGAAAAAAAATCGAGGTCATTTGTTTTGAAGCCAACAATGACCGTCGAGATATCATGCGTGTTGCCCGAGCAATTGCCAAATATCGTAATATTAATCTTAATGACGTTGAGTATGAAATCCAACCCAACCATATCGCTTAATTTTTTAGAGCTCAGCTAGGCACAAGTCTAAACATATTGATAATTTAACATTCACAACGAGCAAGCTGTATGCAAGATAAGTGAGGCCTCAAGCGAAACTCTCTCTTTGTTTGCATACAGGAAAACAGAGTGAAAATGCTCTTATAATTGCACTATGCTCTCGCTATTACTTTGTTTAGACGGATTAATAAACGTGTTTAAAAATGGCTGAGTAGCAGAGTGATGTCTTTTGCTAACTTGAGTATAATGAGCAACATCTTTAGGCCCTAAAAATGACAGAGGACCACTTTTTAATGTGTGATCTGTTAAACCTTGCGTATACCCTTTCCACGCTTCCTCTTGCAGCTGCTTTTGTAATAATGGAGTTTTAGAAAGGGTGAGTTGATCCTGATGGCATTTATCTGAAATACTCCTCTTGGAAAGTGCCTTATATTGTTCAAAGAATGATTCTTTGTGTGATTCAGACATACTTGACTGTATATCTGATGTTCTTTTAAGTTTTACTGTATCAATAAACGGATACTTTCTTAAGCTCCTTAACTTTTCTCCTGAGCTTCTCTTTCTTTTAGCAGTAATTTCATGAACTTTAAATCCTGAATCAAAAACAACTATTGGTTGCCCAAGCTTATCAACAAGGTTGTTTTGTTTAGCATTTTCTGCTCTGGTTGGATCAATACTCACAGACTTCAATACATTATTGATACCAATGCTGCGCATCCTCATCCTACTTAATTCACCTTCAATATTAGTGAAAGAAAACTTTCCGGTTTTTGCGAGCTCTCTCATTAGGTGAATATTTCCATGCAGTATTGCATATTGGTCAACGCTTAACCCATTATTGTCTTTAGCTGTTAATTTACCTGGTTTTTTGGAAAGAAGGTAGCAAGCAAGGTCAGTTGCACTTTTAGTTCCCATTTTTGAGAGAAGTATTAAGGGTGTTTTTCCCTCACTATCTCTGATTGATAGATCTATTCCTTTATAAGTTTCAATTAATTTTTTCAGCATTTTCAAAATCTTCATTCGCAATCAGCAGTTGTAGAGTGTTATTTTTAAAAATTCCTGCTTGCTTATTAGGGTTAAATCCAACTGACAGTAATATACGTGCCTTGTCAATAAATTTATCTCTAGGTCCTAGCACAGCGATATTCATAATCGTTTGCCCCGTCCTAGCAATGCATTGCTTTTCGTAAGCTTCCAGATCAGATGGCTTTATTTTTCTTACAGCTTTCTCTATTTCTTTAGGTGTAGAGAATTTATTTATTAACACTTCTAAGACAGAGGGGTCCACTTGAGCTTTAGGCATTTTATATTATCTCCTATTTTTCATACTTACTACGAATTTAGAGAATTTTATGTGCAGCTGTTAATAACCACAACTGAAATAAAGCCACTTTTTGTCAAAAATCAATAAGATAGTGGAGAACCATTAGACAAGGTATTAAGCCTAGTCTAGGAAATAAAGCTATCTAAAATAACTTAGCTTAATTTCCCAGAACTTTGATATTTTTTTATCTAATCAAGAATAAAAGCCATTTAAAATTACTCCATATGCCAGCCATGCGTTGCGAGCATTGACTGCCCGGTTAGCACGTCAGTTGGAAAGGCTGCAAACATAAGTGCCAAAGTTGCAATATCATCAAGGGTTGTAAATTCCCCTGTGACGGTATTTCCAAGCATGACTTTTTTGACAACTTCCTCTTCACTGATTCCCAAGGTTTTTGCTTGCTCTGGAATTTGTTTTTCAACGAGTGGCGTTCTAACAAAACCTGGACCAATTAAGTTCGCACGAATATTATGCTTAGCGCCTTCTTTCGCAATAGCACGTGTAAAACCCAATAAACCGTGCTTGGCCGTGACATAAGCTGATTTATTCATAGAAGCTTCTACTGAGTGAATCGACCCCATGACAATAATACTACCGCCTAGACCTGATTTTATCATCTGTTGCATGCATGCTTTAGTCGTTAAAAATGTGCCATTAATATGAATATCTAAAAGCCGTTTCCAAGCCTCATATTCAAACTCAACGATCGGTGCAATAATCTGCACTCCGGCATTACTCACTAAGACATCAACATTGCCTAAATCTTGAGCAACTTTTTGCACACCAGCATTGACCTGCTCTTCAGAAGTCACATCCATTGCGACACCCAAAGCAGTCACACCATTTTTTTCAGTAATTTCTTTAGCGACTTCACTTGCACTGTCTTGATTTAAATCAGCAATAACAACATTAGCCCCAGAGCTTGCATATTTTTCTGCAATCGCCCGACCCAAACCGCTCGCAGCGCCTGTAACAATAGCCACCTTACCTTCTAAACGTAATTCCATCTTTGATTCCTCAGTATCGGTAATAATTAACTCTAACTACTTCTTTATTATGCAACTTCTTTAGGTAAGTGAATACTTTTTCTTTGATACTTCACTCAAGCAAAATAAACGCATTGCGTTATAATGCAGTGCATGTTAAATTAGTCGTTATCATATTCAATGCAGGCTTCCAGTCATGAGCAGTCACAGCTTAGAAGACTTTAAATAATAGAGAAAATCTAAGCCAGGCAAATTCATTTATAACTTAAAAAGAGAAAAGCTAATATGAACGCCCAACAATTTAAATCTTTACACCATGCCTGGCGCCGGGCATCCCAACAATTTCGCCGCAATCGTAAACCAATACTAGAACGTTTTAACCTCACTAAAACAGATGTCAAAGTGCTTATGACTTTAAACAAAAAAAGCACGCTGACTAAAAATGACCTTGCACACCTTCTTGATTTCACTCCCTCTTCACTCACACGCTCTTTGGACCGACTCACTGCAAAATCACTGATAGAAAAAAATGCCTGCCAAGAAGATAAACGTCATATAAAAATAATGCTCACAGCAGCTGGTTTTAATATGGTAAAAAACTATCGATCAGCAATGCATGTTTATTGGGATAGCATGCTTCATGATATTTCAGATCAAGATTTAGAAAAATTTACCGAATTACTTCAACGCATTGGCAATCACAATGACTAAAAAACAGCAATATCGTATTATTTATCTGATTACTTTAATTCAGGCTATCAGTATTATTGATTTTATGCTCATTATGCCACTTGGCCCTTTTTTAGCGCATAGTCTAAACATTGACCCTAATAATATCGGGATATTAGCCGGCAGTTATATGCTTGCAGGAGCGGTTATCGGCGTTCTAGTCGCTCGTCGTCTTGATCGATTTGATCGTCGTCCTATCATGCTATTTTTACTAGCCGGCCTTGCAATCACAACTTTTCTATCAACACGCTGCTATAATCTAACCACCTTGCTGAGTTTGCGCATTCTTGCCGGCTGTTTTGGCGGTCCAATCTCAGCGATGGTACTCGCCATTGTCAGCGATGTTATTCCTGAGAAAGAACGTGGTAAAGCCATTTCTATCGTCATGAGCGCGATGTCAATCTCTGCAATCATCGGTGTGCCTTTTGGCTTATTTTTAGCAAATATCGGCAGCTGGAGAACCCCTTTTTATCTCACTTCTTTTTTATGCTTAATTTTATTCGGATTAACCACCTATTTACTCCCTACGCTTTGCGATCACATCAAAAATAAGCAAGAAATGAAAACTGGTTTCTCCCTGTGGGCTGCACTGCATAACAAAAAAGCGCGTTTAGCCTATTTTTGTCAGATTTTAAATGCAATGGCTTCTTTTTTAATTGTTCCTAATATGGCTATTTACTTCACGCTTAACTTAAATTTCCCTCTCACAGGATTAAGCTTACTTTATATCGCGGCGGGGACAATCAGTTTTTTTGCCATGCAAGTTGTCGGGCGATTGATCGATAAAGGCTATTCACGCATTATCCTAAGCTTATTTACGCTAACCTGGTGTTTAACTCTACTCAGTGTTTTCAACAACTCATTGCAAAACTATTGGCAAGGTCACCTGGTTGTCCCGGTCATTGCTATCATGTTTTTTATGATGTCCAATGTGTCTCGTCGTTTAGTACTCAACACATTAAGCTCCAAGGTCCCTAAGCCACATCAACGTGCAGGCTATATGAGCCTACAAGTTTCCTGTGTTAATTTAGCCATGGCCCTTGGCGCAATTGGCTCAACATTTATCCTTACAACCTCTCATAACCAAATCAACCATATGACCGACCTAAGCATTCTTGCCAGCGCCTTAGCGATCATATCGCTATACGGTGGCTTTAAGCTCCATCAACTCTTGCAACTTGCCTCATAAATAATAGCAACAAGAACAATAACTCTTTATTCAAAATAAAGTTAGCTCTTAATCGGATGCTTTTTCCAGGAGTAAATCCCGTACAAAGAGTTCAGAAAGAAAAAACCAAACTGCACACTCATCCATACATTATGATAATAAAACGACGCCACCCAAAACTCATAAAGGTTAGTCACCGACCAAATCAAAAAAGCCCACAGAGGAATCCGACGCGCGACCAAATAAGCCCCAGTCATTGCCCCTAAGCTCATTATATACCCCAGTACATTCACCCACTCTGGTAACATTGCTTCCCCCATTAATTTATCTAGTAGACACAAAAGCCCCTATCATAAAGGCCATTGCACTATTTATCAAAACTTCGACTCTATGGTAAAATCATGGAAAAATATGGATGGGCTATGACGAAAAGAGAACAAGAGTGGTTAACACTCACCTGGGAGAATCACAATACTTACTACCGAATTCATCTTGAAGAAGATTTATTTGGTCAGTGGTGGCTAACCAAAATAAAAACCATCGACAACAATAAAGAAGAGATAAAAAAAGAGGCCTGTGAAAGCTATCAAGACGGTATCAAACGCATTGGCCATATCAAGTATCATTATGAAAAGTTAGGCTTTTCCCTAACCTAACTCTTCTTTACTTTTGCTAGCTCTAGCTATTTATTACTAACTCAAGCTCTGAGTCTAACGAAAGCATTTAGCCTTGTTAAATAACTGATAAAAGTTATTTGTTGTTAATTCTGCCATTTTCTCGATAGGCATTTCACGTAAATCCGCCATAAACTGCCCAACATGACTAACAAATGCCGGCTGATTTTGCTTGCCTCGATGAGGGACAGGCGCCAAATAAGGTGCATCAGTTTCAATTAAAATTCTATCTAACGGCACTTTTCTTGCAACTTCTTGCAGTTCTTTAGCATTTTTAAAAGTCACTATCCCAGAAAAAGAAATATAAAAACCTAAATCCAGTGCGGCTTTAGCCATCTGCCAACTTTCAGTAAAGCAATGCAAAACACCTGGACAATTTCCTTGCCCGATATCGCCTAGTAACTGAATAGTATCTTCACGGGCATCCCGCGTATGAACAATCAATGGTAGTTGTGTGCGGACAGCCGCTTGGATATGTGTCGTAAAACGCTGCTGCTGCTCTTTCTTATGCTCAGCGCCATAATAATAATCTAAACCAGACTCACCAATTGCAACGATTTTAGGGTGTTGCGCATGATTGATTAACTCATTTAAACTCGGTTCTACCCCGTCCATTTCCGTTGGGTGCTTACCAACAGAGGCGGTCACCTGATCATGATCTTCGGCAATCTTAATGACCTCGCCAAAACGCTCCATATTCACCGCCACACACAACATATGCGAGACTTGAGCGTTTTTAGCTTGGGAAATAATGTCCGGTAATTTATTATCTTCTAAAAAGTAATTTAAATGGCAATGTGAATCTACAAACATCTTTTATCTCAATCTATTTCATCTTGATTTTTACTAGCTTAATTTATTAACTCTAATTAATTTAAAAGCATTTTAATTTTCTCAGCTATCTCTAAACCTGCCAGGCAAGTCAATTGTACCCCAACTCCAGTCTCCGCAAATACCTCTGTTGCAATCGGCACTCGCCAAACAACATGGCCTGTCACCATGGCTATACTTTGATCAGGAAGCGATAATTTCAATTCTACTTTAGTGCCCATCGCCGCTACATCAGTCATTCGAATAAATAGCCCACCTTTTTGTATGAAGGGCAAATAAACTGCTCTTAATTTTGCAACACTATGACAACACAACTCTATCATCTATTTAACCACCAAATTACGCCAAGACACCCAATGTCCATCTAGCAATAATGTCTCATTCAAGCTGTTATGCTCCCCGAGTAATTTAATCGACATTTGTAATTCATTATAAAACGAAGATAAAGCCTGTGGTTTAATACGCTTTGCGCTATTGATTAAACGCCGGCGCAATGCTTGATCTAGGTCTAGTTGTGCTCCCAAGGCCACTTTCATCAACCAGTTACATAAGCGCGACCAATCTGTCAATTGATTAATCAACCCTGATGGTTTCACCCCATAACGCACTGGCTGCCCTTCTAACACGCTCAACCATTGATCAAAAGCCTCCACATAGCGCTCAAAGTATTCATCATCGACTAACAGTAATGGTGCATGGCCGAGTAATTGATAGCGCTTTATTACCTGAGCTTCTGTAAGCTGGAGCTGTTGTTGTGACAACCAAGCGAGAACATCGGCCTTTGCAGGTTGCAAAGAAAATTGCTGACAACGACTGCGTATCGTCGCTAATAACCGGCCCGGCTGTGCTGTCACTAATAAAATCACTGTCTTCTCAGGGGGTTCTTCTAATGTCTTTAATAGGCTATTTGCCGCCGCTGCATTCATGCACTCTGCATGATTAATGATTATCACCCGATAACCTAACGAGTGTCGAGAACCTTGCAACTGTGTTGCTAAAGCACGGATTTGATCAACCTTAATCGATCCTTGTTCAGCTAAAAGTTCAATAAAGTCAGGATGATTACCTGCTTGATGCAACAGACAGCTCTGACAGTAACCACAGTTCCCTTGAGTGGACGGCTGCTGACACAGTAACGAGACGGCAAAATGTCGAGCAAAGGTCAACTTACCCGTCTGAGCCGGTCCTTGCAATAGTAATGCATGTGGCACGCTTTGGGCTTGCATTGCTCGGCATAACTGTTGCCATACCTTGTTATGCCAGGGATATAAACTCTTGTTCACGGGCAGATCTCTCGACTTTTACACACGGTATTATAACGGCAAGGCAAAGCCTCTAGCAAAACCTTTTAACTCCCCTAAGAGAAAAATACACCCTCGGATTTGACAAGCGCCTGGACTCCAATAAGATAGATTCACCAGTTTAAGATAACATTAATCATTTTATTGATAATGGAAGAGGTCTTTCGTGAGCCAATCTACCGTAATCAAATCCACTTTACTCAGTTGGTGTATCATCGCTTTAGGCGCCATTTTCTATATGTACGAGTATTACTTACGCATCAGCCCAGGGGTGATGATTCCAGATTTAATGCACTATTTTAGTGTCGGTGCTACCTCTATCGGCACCTTAGCTGGCTTTTATTTCTATGCTTATACTCCCATGCAGCTAGTCGTTGGCCCATTGCTTGACCGCTTTCGTCCTTATCAGCTCCTGACGCTTGCCGTCATCGCCTGCGCCTTAGGCAGTATCCTAACGGGTATTGCGCCAGCCGATCACATTGTTATCGCTTATGCCGGGCGTTTTTTACAAGGCTTTGGCTCGGCATTCGCCTTTGTTGGAATTTTAAAGCTAGGGGCGACGATTTTGCCACATAACCGACTTGCACTTGTCGCAGGACTAGTGACGTGCCTCGGCTTTGTCGGCGCCATGGCCGGAGAAAATACCTTAGCCGCACTGGTCAGGCATTTTAGTTGGCAAGATGTTCTCATTACTATCGGTATCTTTGGCTTCTTCTTGGCCCCTATTTTCTTCTTTTTTGTTCGCAACCCCCATAAAACCAAGCAAAAGCAACCACGCGCCTCATCAAAAGAAATTTTTAACGGCTTATTACTGACAATCAGGCAACCTTATCTTTGGCTCATCGGTCTTATCGGTGGTGCCTTATTCATGCCCAACTCGGTCTTCGCATCCTTATGGGGTATCCCATTTTTAACCCAAACGCACCACCTATCAACCGCCCATGCTACCTTTGCTACCTCTTTAATCTTCTTAGGCTGGGCCATCGGCTCACCATTACAAGGCTGGCTTTCTGACCGATTGCGCACGGCACGCTTACGGCTAATCTGCGTTAACACCTTAATCGCCGCAACTATTATTTATCTTGTCATCGCCATTCCAAATTTAAATTATATCGTTCTGTGTGTTTTATTACTTGCTTTTGGTGTCTTTGCCAGCGCCGAAGTCGCCGTTTTTCCTCTTGCCATAGAGCACATGCCAATTCAATACTCAGGCACAGCAATCGCTTTTGTGAATTTTCTAACCATGCTCGGTGGCCTCACCATGCAACGCGGCATCGGCGAGATTTTAGATCTAGAATGGGATGGCAAACTGTCACATGGTATTCGCATCTATTCAAGCACAGCGTATAGCCATGCCTTGTATACATTGCCTCTATTCCTTATTTGCGCTGCGGCATTAACATTATTTGCACACTTTATTAAAACAAGAAGAAACCAACCGAGTAAAATAGCAGGAGCAGTCTAATCGCTGCACAAATTTTATCATTCATAAATGAAGCTTGTTACCTACTATTACCAAAAAAATTTGGTTTTTCTGTAAAGCTGAAAAATAAATTACATCATCACTTACAACTATTAATTTTCAAAATTAAAAAGTATACAACGAATACTAAGAACACAGCCCAACTCAATTATTACGCCATAATGTCATAGTATTTTTTTGCACTTTTTAAAAAACAATTTATCCAATGATTCTTGAGAACAGCCTTTTAAGCTAACATCGATAGCGGTTATCCATTGACCCAATGAGCTCGTGATCTCACACACCGGCCAGTTAGAGCCATAGATAACACGGTCTTCGCCAAAACTATTTACACAATGACGAATAATTTCAATAACATCTTCTACTTTCCAGCTATAAGACGGCTCAGTAAAGCCACACTCTGAAATTTTACAAACAGTGTTGTTTAGTTGAGAATACTTCTTAATCCCTTGCTGCCATAGCTCCCAAGCTTTAACGTCTGCATTGATAGGGCATACACCACAATGATCGATAATAAAGGTAGTACCAGGGCATTTTTCAGCTAAGTTAATACCATAAGCCATTTTATTCGAGTCCATTATTAAATCACACATAATACCCAACTGGCCTAATAATTGGGTGTTCTTAATAAATTGATGTGTTCTAGTCAAGGTTAGATCAGAAGTAAAGAAGTTATGTCTTACAGATTTAACATGTTTTTCTTTCATATGCTTTAGAATATAGCTTTCAAAATTAGCAGCACTTAAGTCGCAGCCGATTGTCGCAGCTACAACCTGATTCTGTGGATTATCACATAAAGATATAGCCATCTTTGCTTCTTGCTCGCGCTGCTCAGGAATAGCATCAACCTCAACATAACAAGACTTCAGAATATTATACCCTTTCTTAGCCTGAGCATAATCTTCCAAAGAGTATTTTGTCTTCAATACATCTTTAAAAAAAGACAACCATGGCAATGTAAATTTATCTGTATCCCAAATATGAAAATGTGTATCAATTATTCTTTTTTCAAAAAGCATAGTAACTCCAGACTTAAAATAAAACGCCACTCTGCATATACTACAATACTACACCAGCCAGTCAATTAACCTTATCTTACTTTCAAAGCTATCTGTTTCTAATTTGGTTAATATTAATTTACTGTATATATTTCATTCAACTATAAATTTTATTTACCTAATAATCTCCACTGATTATACAGGGTTGCTCGCCATTTCTAAAAATTCAAACCTGCTTATATATTCAAAATCTTTTCGCAGTTTTTCAAACGATTTATTTTTAATAGTAAATATAGCCGCCACATCAATAATGCTCGATGATTTTTTAGTTAAGAGACTCTTTCCTTCAACGAGCCACTGAATAGATAGATCTCCAGACACTGCGGGAGTATTAATTTTTTCAAGAAAGCCACTTTTAACAGGTACGACCCCCCAAAAACAGAGATCCTTTTTACAACTTGGAACAGAGTATTGATCCAAAAGGCTTAATTGTGCCAATAAATCTACTTTAAATAAGTCAACACCATAAGTGACTTGATAGCAATATGGGTTTTTTCCCCCTGGTGGACGGGCAGCAACTTCTAAAAAAAGCTAACTCGCCATTATTTTTCTCAAAAACTTCTAAATGACTGCAACCATTGATTTTCCCCAGGGATGAAAGCACGCTTTTAGAAAACTCAACTATTTTTTTGATTTCTTTGATTGCTTATCTAGAGGGATTGCACAACCAACACTTCTTTTTCTGGCAATATCAAGCGGTGGACATGAATACTCAGATACAAATGCGTCTATCATTTTATTATTCATTGAAATAGTGTCACAGCAAAATATTGTGCCATCGATATACTCTTCAACTAAATACTCATAAGATTCGATATCAAATATATCAGCCAATGATATATTCTTGAACGACTCTAGTGAGTCGATTTTATATGTATCAAAACTTGCAGAACCTAAAGCAGGTTTAATAATAAATGGCAAACCACAATAACTAATTAATTCATTAAAGTAAGCTTCTTTTTGGATTTTATATTTATGGTAATCAAAATTTAAAAACAAAGGCACCCTGATATTTGATTCAACTAGAGCTTTCTTCATGATGTTTTTATTTCTATATTTTAATAAGTCACTATGAGATGCGCCATTAATCTTATATTTATCCCTTAGAAAGCCGACAAGCTCAACATTAATCTCGTCTGCTGTGACCAAGTGAATTTTATCGTTATAACTATCGCCTACTAATTCAATTTCTTGCTCAAGAACCTTGAAAACCTGATCAAGCTTCAAATAATCTAACTCAGCAGTTTCTATTTTTTTTCATCTACATCAACAAAATAAACCTTATCAAAATTAGAATACTGTTCATTGCTTAAATTTTCTTTATAGTCTTTACCAATAATTGCAACTTTGCGGAAGTCATTAACTTCTTCAATGCGATTAAATTCATATAGATAATGGTTATAGCTGTCTCGATTCAAAAAAATAATAGTCTTCATATACTTCCTCTATACACACTCGCTATTAAAATTATTTTATAAGCAAGTTAGATAAAATCTGCGAAATTTTTTCCTGTTCTAATAAAACGGCATCATGCCCAAGACTAGACGACAACTCCAGATATTCACAATTAGGATAATAACCCGCTTCTTTTTTCAAATCTTTTTGGAAAGTAGATCATGTCATTACTTATTCCAATTAAAGTAAACTGGACTTGAGAATTGTTTATCTTTTCGCAGATACTTTCTCTTCGCCTTGTAATATCATGGCCATTAACAGCATTGATTAAATAAATTAAACTATTCGCATCATAATCAAATTTATCACAGTGATATTTCAAATATTTTTGAGCAGGAAATTGATCAAACTGAAGCTTAGCACTAATATTATCCACTGATTTATTCAAAGAGTTATTACATTTATCAGGATGAGTGCAAGATAGCACAAATGGGTATCTAGACAACGATAGTCCATTTTTAGGTTGTTCAATATAGTTACCATTCTGCCATGCAGGATCACCCATAATAGCCAAGCGAGCCATTTCATTCCATGCAATGCTCCATGGAGTTTGTACAAATGGAGCTCCTAAAGAAATAACTTGACGCGTAAATTCAGGGAACATCACCCCCCATTCAATCGCCTGCATTCCTCCTAATGATGGTCCAACCACCGCTAAAATATTGGAAACACCCAAGGATCGTAGTAGTTTCTCTTGAGCTACCACCATATCTCTGATAGTAATTGCCGGAAAATCAAGCCTGTAATCCGCCTTTTTTTCATGGCTAAATGACATTGGTCCCGTTGAACCCACACAACCACCAAGAACACTGCTACAGATCACAAAGTAACGTGTTGTATCAATCACCTTACCCGGACCTATGACATCACGCCACCAACCTTCTATAGGCGTTTCCCCTGAAGTATCTGCGGCATATTGATTTCCAGTAAGATGGTGGCAAATTAGAATAACATTGTCTTTTGACGGGCTAAGCTCTCCCCAAGTTTGATAGGAAATAGTTATATTATTTAAAGATAGCCCAGACTCAAGATTAATTGAATCAAAAATTGGGTATTTTGCATTAATTGTTCCATCTGAATTATGTCCAATAAATAACAGTAGTATCATCAACAAATGACATAAAGCAAGATAGCGTGGTTCTGTAACCTGATTGCCCCTGCGAACTTGTCACTGCATGTACATTTCGTGCATCGAAAAAATATAAATCGCCTGCTCTTATTTCTTGCTCTATGCAATCATATGCTTTTAACACATCAAAAGGGTAAGGATAGCCCTTATTTTCTAAGCCTAGTTCAGCACGATCCTTCTCGCTTGGTCTATAATCCCAAATCCTTAACACACTTTCAGTATCATCTTGAAGACAAATATTAACACCTAAAACAGGATAGTTTCTACATTTTTGTATTTCAAAACCCTGTTGTGCTGGTTCATATAGCTGAGCCGCATCTTCATGTGCTAAAATAATATTACCTTGTGAGTCTGACCAACAAGAACGAATAACACAAGGGTTAGAGCTAATACCTCTGTATCTAGCAGGGCGTAAAGAAATTCCTTGCTTTTTTAAACAAGAACTCACATCTGCTATTATTTTTTCAAAGAAATGTTCGCTATCTAAAAAAACATTGGAGATTGAATCTTTATAATTAACAACTTCATTAAAGTACGAATCTAATTCTTTGCCATAGTGAAAAGCACCTAACATATAAGCAGGAACTATATCTCCTCTTTTTACAGTATTAGGATTGTTTTTAAACCTATCCAGAATGCTACTTATAGAATTAATATCTACTATATTTTTAAATATAGCAGCTATTTTTTCACCTTTTAAAACTTGTAAAATTTCACTGCTATTAAATTTATAAAATTTATCTATAGAAAAATTATAACTACAACTATTCACAATATATTCTCTTAGATTACTCTAAATAACTTGGTATTTTCGCCGACACAAAGTGGTAAAATGGTCGATAATCTCCTACTATCTCATCCCCTGGATTAATATTTTTTATTGCAATCATTTCAATAGTGCCGTTTGGTTCGGGAAATAATAAAGCAACATTACCGTCAACACTATGATTCGCATATCTTGCTCCTGAAATCTGCCTGTAATCTTTAGATTTGGCTATATCTTTGAAACTGTCACTATGATCACTTACCAAATGTTTCCCATAGATAGAGTTAACAAAAGAAGTTAAAAAGAGAACCGGGCCTAAGTTACTCCCTTTTTCAATTAAAGTTTTTGAAAACAAGCCACAGCCATGAACCTCTGAAGTTTTAATTTCAACATAACCATTTTCAGGAACAAGCCACATATCACAAATATCAGCTATTTTTTTATAAGAATTCATAAATACTCTTACTTATGCAATTATACTTTTTTATAAATCACAGGTTTTAATTCATTAACAGCAGTAAATAAACCTTTATCACCTGATAGTTTTACACTCAGCAAGTTACTGCCAACGGTTGCTGTATCATATTCACCCACATAAATTTCTTTTACCACTCCTGTATAAGGCGACCTTATTTCACTCGTAGATTTGCTGGCCTCAATATCAGCCAATTTATCTCCTTTTTTGATATGGTCTCCTGCCTTAATAAAAAGATCAGTAATCAACACATTATCATCCGATGGACTTGCTCCAATCACTTTGATATCAACAAGCTCAGTGTTTTGCTTAACAGGAGCTTCCACCCAACTCAATTCATAACCTAATAAAGTACAGCACTCACTTAAAATTCGCTCAAAAGAAGGCATGACTTCAAGGTGATTTTTAAAGTTACAAGGTATGTGCGTGTCATAACGAGCAACTCGCTTTGCTCGAATGGCTGTATTTACATTTTCAACCACGGCAGAAATAATCTCAGAGGCCATACCACAAGTAATATTATCTTCATGTACAACAATAATATTTTTTGTTTTATTAACAGACTTAACAACAGTATCAAGGTCATACGGATGAATCGTTCTTAAATCAATAATTTCTGCTTCAACATTAGCTGCTGATAAAGCCTGTGCCACCTCTGAACACAAAGACACGGTATTTCCCCAGCTAACAAATGTTATATCATTTCCTGCTGATAATATCCTAGCCTTGCCCACAGGCACGATGTGTCGATGAATATCAGAAGATGTCATCTCCTCTTTCAAAGCCCTATTTAATAATTTCTTCGGATAGAAAAAAATACTTGGCCGCTTTGATGCAAATGCTGTATTAAGTAGTCCAGCTGCATCCCCTGCGTTCGAGGGCTGATACACATCGATGCCTGGCAGGTGTGCAAAAATACTTTCATTTGATTGTGCATGAAAAGGTCCTAACCCAGGACGATAGCCACCACAAGCAACAAGAATAATAACAGGGCACTCTAACTGCCCATTACTACGCCAATACATCGTTGCTAATTCATTAGCAATTTGATTATACGCCGGGCCAATAAAATCAATAAACTGAATGAAAGCAACGGCAGTCTGCCCAGTTAAAGCCCTACCAATACACGAGCCAACAATAGTTGCCTCAGAAAGTGGGCTATTGACAACTTTGCCAGGATATTGTGTAGATAACCCTTTGGTTACACCAAATACATCACCCTTAGGGTCTTCAATATCTTCTCCATAGAGATAAATATCATCTTGCTGCTTTAACTGAAAATCTAATACTGAGCGTATCGCATCCCGCATTGTTAACTGGTTTACTAAAGAGTCGTCACCTCGATATTCCTCTACATTTTCCCTCAAAAGCTCTGGCAAAGGTCTCATAGCATCAAGACATACTGTTGGCTGAGTCGCACTTTCCAAGCTAATTGCCAACTCTCTTGTAATATTATTATGTGCCTCTTTCTCCACCTTTGTTAAATAATCTTCACTAATACCCAGAGCTTCCAAATACTTTCTAGAATTAATTACAGGATCTCTGCTTGAAAATAAGTCTATTTCTTTCTGAGTACGATAAATATTAAAATCATCCGCATTTGAATGGCTATTTAATCTTTCCACATTGAATATAACGATATGCGGTCGCTGCTCATTACGAACATATCCAACCAGATTTTCAATTTTATCGATTTCTTTTAATGGCTGGGTGCCATCAATATAGCTAATTGGCACACCAAAAAATTCTGTGACTTCACTTTTCCCTTGATGAGAATAGAATGTTTTTCCATCGGTTCGGCTGGAAATTGCTAGGCTATTATTCTCTATTACAAAAAGTATAGGTAATTGACTTCTCGCAGCTTCCGCAATTGCCTCATAGACCTCACCTTGCTGAGTTGTGCCATCTCCCATAGAACAAAATGTTATCGCACGCTGTTTACGCTCTTTTATCACATGTGCCGTCCCTACAGCATGTAGAGCATGGTTACCAACGGGTGTCACAATACTTGCAATATTTAAATCTTTGCTACAAACACCAATCACCATATGCCTTCCTGCAGAAGGTGACTCTTGTGAGCATAATGAGCTATGAAAAAGTGTCTGCGCAGAGAGCCCTCGCGCATAAATTAGTGGCTTATCACGATAATGACAATAGAGCCAATCTTCTTTTTCTAAAAACTGAGCAAAGACAGCAATACCTTCATGCCCTTTAGAAGAGCAAAGAAAATTAGCTCGGCCGGAATTCACAAGCTCATTTTCTAACTCATCGATTTTTCTAACTGAAAGCATATTATTATATATGCCACATAAAACATCTTTATTATTTTCTTTGCTTAATTTCATTTAATATCTTCACTATTTATAATTGCAGATTTTACGTTCAATATAAATCAAACTTTGCAGCATAAAGAACAAATCGTTTTTTTAATCCTACCCTTCTTTGTTAATAGATACTTCACATCCCCTCTATCATTTCGACAGCATAGCTTACAGCTTCAACTTAGAACATCAAAATGTGAAAAAGTATAACTTTATTCCCATGAGCTTTAACATAGTTATCATGGGCTATTTCCGCTACAATTCCTTTCAAAACAATATGATAAAGCTATTTTAACGCATTTCTGCAATACCTAGCCCAAATAAAATAGTATATAACTAAATACATGGTGTTTCTTTCCATCTAAGCCTAGACAATGAGCGTCATAATACGCGACTTATTACAGATGGCAAGTCTTCGAAGAGTTTCAGCGCATAATTAAAAAATTGACTTACTAGCGACTAGAGTCATATTTAATTTAACAATCATAATATTCACTACGGATAAAAAAGTCATATAAGCTCTCTAACATCTGCCGTACTCGCAGCTCAAAATACTGCTCAATGTTATGTTTGGTTGGGCCCACATAAATAATCGGCACAGGATCATCATCAAGCGTGTATCCGATAAAATTAAGTGTCATTTCAGTTTTGCTCATTTGAGCACCCATGCAAACGACGATCATTTTATATACGGGATTAACTGACGCTTCTAAAATGTCAGTGACATAAGGGGTTACTGCACAATCAAACTTACCAGGAATTGCGCTATCGGCGGGTAGTTCACGTTCTTGATTCGCCCACTGTGCCGGGGTTCTATTCAGCGCTGGCTTGACTGCCTCCATGACCCTCGTCATCAGGTAAATTTTCTTGTCTTGTGATGTACGTACCAAGTTCGCTTTGTGCATGTTCTAAACAGTTTTCTATATCTTTTTTAAGCATTTTCTTAATCACGCCTGGACTATCGATCGATGCGAATTTATGAGAACTGCGCCCCGATAAACTATTAAGAGCAGTGCGTATCCCAGCAAAAGCTGAAACAATCACATCGGTCGCCTCATCAATTTTGACAACGTTATTTAATTGCTCTTGGTATTCAAGCTCGCGTAAGTCACTTTGAGAGTCCAGGTTACGAATGCAGGCAGTTTTTAAATCTAAACTCTCAGCATCTGAACCCGCTTCTTCATCTTTATTAATGTTATATCGAGTCCAAGCCTGAATGATTTTCTGTAAGTCTCAGCGGTGCTTTTGTAATCCTTCACATCCATCAAAAGCTTATTCTTTCTTTAATCGTCGAAAATGATGGTCAGTTAACCCTAAAACCTTGCAGCACTCTGGAGTTGAAATATTAAAAATATCATTTAGCTGCATATTTGGTTAATGGAACTCATATTGTCAATACAAAAAAAAGCACCGTAGATTACCGTATGTTTTAGATTAATCTTTCATGTATGATAAACACAGACCAAAGCTCACGCCTGAGAACCGAGAGCATTGCGTGGTTTAAGTAGCGCCCATATACAAAACACGCTACTTTTTTGAGAGGCTGGCAGTAGGGATCCTTAAGTACATCACCCTTCTTGCCAGCCTTGTTTTTTAACAAAAAGAGTTGATGATCAAAGTTTTATATTTCACTTATCTTTTGGCTTCAAAGTTATACTAGAGTTAACAATTGAAAAAATATATAATCCTCGCTATTAAAAATTAGCAAAGGTAATATTTCATGATGAAATCCAAAATATTGTTTGCAATTGCCACTCTTTCATTGTGTGCAGTAGCAGAAGCGTCTATAGAACATAGTTTTCAATCTTCTGACTATGTAACAGCCCCAACGGGAAGCTTCAAATTACTCGGGAAAATCAAAAAATTCAAAGTTCCCTTCAACTGTCAGGTGTGATGTGACAAATGCGAGTAATTGGACAAATGACTGTCAAAACCTTCGTCTAAATTTTACAGACGGGAGTTCCTTGATGTCTAAAACATTCTCTACCAAGTGTTATCACCCTGCATCTGGAGGGCTTCCTGCCTCTGAAGACTGGAGAGTGACAAGGATTACTACTTCATTTTTCAGTAGAAGCCCAAGCTCAGATTATGTGAATATATATTACACAAGTCCCATTGCAGCCCCTGGTAAAGGTCAAAACATCGCGATAACGTGTTACGCTGTTTCTCAAGAACACAAAACACCAAAAGAGCAGTTTGCTGAAATAAGCTAAAGCTTTTTATTCACAGAAACCAAAGAAAGTATCGCCGACATTTGCTTGGCGATTTTTCAAGCGTAGTGCCATAATCCAACGCAAATAGTTTTTATCATTACTTTGCAGAGGTCCGATGATAACGGCGTTTGTGAGTAGTACTGCTCTATGTCGATCTTTTTCTATGTCGAATAGCTCCATCCCCTGTACTTTATTGATCGATTACGCTTTATCCTA
>NZ_MDTU01000001.1:2108026-2137110 GCF_001720395.1 Piscirickettsia litoralis | reverse complement strand
GTCCTAGTTCGACCGCTTTCAAATGTCCTAATTAAATATCGTGAAACACTTACAATTACTGGGTTATCACCGTAAAACCTAGAACATGCGGACATCCACTTTTTGAAAAAATCACAGAATCAAATCGCGCGGTGTTCCCCACCGCACCACCATCATTTGATAGTACGGACCCTAAATTTCAGAATAGCTATAAAAACCCGGGTTAAGATAACTTTTTTAACTTCTCTATTGTTAGATTTAATTTTTCTTTTTCATTGTCAGGTAGATTTAATGGCATATGACGCAATATTCCTGATGCTCCAAGCACTACCGGGACACTGAAATAAATATCATGCTCTTGGTGATACACAGAAAGTGGTAAAACTGCGCGCTTGTCGTAGATAATCTTTTTACAGATTGACGCTAAACACGCCCCGATTCCATAATATGTAGCCCCTTTCCGGTTGGTAATCTTATACGCTCTATTAGAAGTTTCAGTCGCATATTGCTCTAATCTCTGTTTATCAAACTCATTTAGTTCTTTTATCGGAATTCCCCCAATCATTGATAAACTCCATGCAGGAAACTGGCTATCTCCATGCTCTCCTAAAATATAAGCATGTATGGAAGAGATCGATAAATTAAGCGTGTCAGCAATTGAGCCTCGTAAACGGTAAGTATCTAACAACGTACCTGAAGAAAACACTTGATGAGGGGGTAGTCCGCTACATTTTAGTGCAGTCAGCGCCATAACATCTGCAGGATTCGTTGCCATAACAACAATACAATTTTCTGGAAGTTTGCCTATTTTACTAAAAATAGACCTCATTATCTCCTTATTTCTATTCAGTAGATCAACGCGAGTTTCACCAGGTCTTTGGTTGCTTCCTGCGGTGATCACAATAATAGAGGCTGTTTTAGCTTCAGATAGATCTGCCTTTCTTATAGACGAGCCACCGTTAAATGATAACGCGTCGATAAGGTCCATTTCTTCGCCTTGTGTCCGCTCACAATCAACATCAATTAATAGTAGTTCTGCAGGGATCCGCCTTAACGTTATTGCATAAGCAGTCGTTGCGCCAACTGATCCTACGCCAATAATAGCTATTCTTGTACTCTTCATTGTTCATTTACTCATCAATAAAAGCCTGTTCAGTATTTTACTACTAAACCTCGAGAAACAAGAAATCAGCGCCGCGAAGCCGGCGGTGTGCCCCACCGCATAGCCACCACATCAGAGTACGGCCCCTAAGTTTCTTAAACTTGTTATATTGACACAACAAAAGGCTTGACGCACAATGCTGCGGCCAAATAAATTAACAATTGCAAGTTATTGTTTGGTGGTCATGGAGGCACTAACTACCCACCATGACCTTTTTAACTAAATTTCCATAGTTGATTCATTGTTTGTTTGTTGCGAGGAGGAAAAACTTAATTCCTGGCACTCTTTAGCAAAACTCTCTAGAAATAAGGACTTAGGAGCTTCCTCCATCTGTTTTGTATTGTCTTTTGCTGTTTCCGTCTTACTATCTTTCAACATAATCTCCACCTCCTTTAGTCTCCAATATACCGCGCCGCAACAATTTTACTGTTACTCTAAAACAAATCGGCTATAGTCGATGCTAACATAACTTTAATATACAACGCCAGCATGAAAATGCAGTGCACAATAAGGCTGCATATTGGTGCAACTATTTGAATCACACGACCTCCATCATATTAACGGCTTTCGACGCTCTCTTTATTTTACTTTTAAAATCAGCATAAAGCGCTCCAATTTACTGATATAAAACTTATCTTTAAGTCACACAATATCTTCAAAAACAACTATACTTCAGCCAAACTTGTGTAATTCATTGGAGAATACAATGAAAGTCCTGATTAGCTTAATCATGGCCCTGGTAATGAGTTTTTTCGGTTTAAATAGCTTTGCAGCTAAGGAAACTGTACTGCTCTATACCAATTATGCACCTTTCTCTTACGGTTCAACTAAAAGTCCTCAAGGACTTTACCCTGAACTTATTAAAGCCATTTTTTTCCGCATGGATGATGATTTACGTATTCAAGTTTTCCCTTGGAAACGCACACTATCGAGTGCAGAACAAGGTAAAGGATTTATCGCTGGTATCTACAAAACGCCCAAGCGTGAAGAGATTTTCAACTATTCACAGCCATTCTATGTTGAAGAAGTGATGGTTTTTGTTCCTACCGATAGTGCGATTAACATCAACTCGTCCACCGACCTATCGGCATTAAAAGGTAAAAACGTGGGGCTGGTCGCCGGATTTAGTTATGGTAGTACCGTCGACGCGGTTGTAAAAGCCAAACTCTTCAAAGAGCAGCGCGCCAATAGTGATATTTTAAATTTCAAAAAGCTGCTTAAAGGCCGCTTAGATGCAGTAATCTCTGCCAAACTCACCGGACAAACAATCATCGCAAAAATGAAACTTGGCAATAAAATTAAAATGATTAATGTACCTGTCAATAAAGGAGATGTTTATATCGCAGTCTCTAAAAAGTTAGCGGATAAAGTTGCAGTCCTTGATCGCTTTAACAAAGCCATTGAAAGCATGAAGCAAGATGGTAGTTATAATAAATTTATGGAAGAATTTATCGAAAGAGCAGCAGGGCAATAGCCTTGCGCTCGCTCAATTTTCGTTATCGCTATGATTAAGCGCTAAAGGGTTGAAGAGAACAAAACCCCTCGGAAAACAAAAAATCAGCGCCGCGAAACCCGCGGTGTGGCGCACCGTACAAGGCCCCACCCCCTCAGGAGTACCTTAAGAAGCACGAACAAGCCAAAAATATAAACCCAAAGTAGCCACTACGGTAAAAACAAACATCTGGGAAAAAATATACCAATAAAGATGAGCATGTAGAAAAAATGGTAATTTTATACAAGATGTAAGCATAATGCTAAAAAATGCAAATAAAGCAACATACATAGGAAGTCTATAATTAGACCACCAAGGGTAGTTTTTTCTCGCTAACTTGTTTAACTCTAAATTTAATTTATCGGCCTCTTCTTTTTTATTGATAATTTGGTAACACATTGATCCTGAATAGTTGCCATTTTGAATAATGTAGGACACAGCAATAATAAAAATAAACTTATTTCCTTCATTATGAGAAAACAAACCGTCAATATATCCAACATGTTCTCTATCATCATTAATCTTATCCAACTTGTTTAAACCGTTTGTTCGTCCGATTAAACATTGAAGTTCAGCTTTAAGCTTCTCTGATGCTATTTTACCCCATCGGCTATCTGGTCCATTAGGGGAGTGAAGAAGATACAAAAAAGCTAAATCTTTAAATACCACACGATTTTTAACATTCGACGCATCAGTAAATGCATTATAACGATCAAGTGCCCGCTGCCTATTAATTTCACCTTTGTCTTCATTTATGTGTTGCGTAAAACGCCACCAAAAGAAACCGAGGAAAAATATTAAAATAGATAATAACGTAAATAGAAGCTTGATCCCTTGAGACTCAATGGTAATTATTCCAAAAATACTAGCTTTTGTAACTTTGATATTAGGGTCTATTAAAAATGCAATTCCAACCAATATACATATACAGCTAACAAATAGAAGATTTCTTCGCTGTCTTTGTACTGCCGGGTTCATATTGTCCATTCTAACCACCCCCAATCATTCAGTTATGGTTAGAATAGCGCAGCTTGCGGCTCTTTGCCCTTTAAAAGCATATGTTACACTTTCGCCTTAAACGTCACAGCAGAGCTTTGCTCTCTGTCTAAGATTCGTCTCAAATTGTGGCTAATTAGTGCGTCTACCCACCTCATAATGCCTCACTTATGTAACTATGGTTAGAATAGCATCGCCTAGCCACTTTACTTCCATAAAATCCATAAGTCTTCTAAGGACTGTAAAATTTCATTTTTCCTATCACCTTTTTTAATTAAAAAATCAATAACATCACTTTCAATTGCTTCTTTAACGCCTGGGTCACCAGAAAAAGCAGTAAATAACACTCTGCGTGCATTCGGTTGAACTTTTTTTACATGCCTCAAGACTTCAAGACCATCCACATTGTACATGCGTAAATCAGTGATCACCGCATCAATTACAACTTTATCAATTAAATGAATAGCTTCCTCACCAGAAAGCGCCCTCAGCATAGTAACATCTGCCCATTGTTGAGGGATAATCCTAGAAAGTGATAAAAGCACGTTTTTTTCATCATCAACAACTAGTATTTTCATAATTCACCGCCTTTAAAAGCAGTTAAATTATAGTAAAATCAAGCCAAGAAACGTCAAAAAATTAAGATAACACGTAGAATTTACAGTAAATACAATATATCAATCAAATAGCAATTTAGCCTCTATAATTTTGGTTATGATGCAGAAAAATAAATAAGTTTCATAATGAAAAAGCATTTCACTTTTATTGCCGTCCTATGTCTTTTTGTTTTTACTTCAACGCTAGCTCAAGCCAAAAACTACGAGCTACGAAAACTAAACCCATCAGCTCCTGGAGGGTTTAACTCTGTTGGGACGTACCCATCATACGCAGACTGCGCTAAAGCAATGAAAGCCGCTAAAATTAGTGATCCTGCAGGCTCATATGCTTGTATGGAAGCCCATTAATCTAACAGAAGGACAAAAACATGAAATTAATTGCGATCGCTTTACTCTTTAGCTCGTTAATTGTCCCCGCCTCAATCTCTGCAGCCTCCAAATGCAGTGGGAACGGCTGTAAGTATGTTACTTTTGGGTTCTGGAAAAATCCAACTGGTGGATATAACCAAGTTAGGATTAAAAACAATTCAAGCAATACAATTAGAGTTAAATACCGCACAGTAGCAAATGTAGGACAATGCAGTGGATACTTTATAAAAACGTTAGCTCCCCATCAGTATTACAAAAAAAATGCCCCGTATGCAAATATTGGTTATTGTTTGCCACATCAAGCAAATATTCAATGAAACATTATTATTTTTAATAAGGGGTATGAAGTCGTCGGCAACTTAAGTTTTGTCCGATTCTACCCCAAAGCTCAGCGGCATTGTTCATAACTTCGCTTAATAAGATGCTTTGCTCGTTGTTGGCAAAGCTTTCTGCGATTTTAGGCTACAGTGATTTTATGCTCAAGTAGCCTGCGCACTACTTTGTCTTGGTAAGCTATCCATGTATCTTTAGGCTACAATCTTACGGTCTATATTCTTGCATTAAAACGTAGAATCCATCGCCTTAGACTTATTGATAAGCTTTAACCCTTCGTTTACCCTATAGAGAATTTCTTTGGCATTTTTATGCTTTTTAGATACTAAAAAATAAGTGGGTATTGATACAAGGGATGCCGTCGCAAAAGTCAGCTTCGAAGCCTCCTCTCTAGTCAAAAAGTTCTCTATTAGATCTTTACAAACTTCTTTATCGCAGGGAAAGGCATCTATACGGCCAATCAATAATTTCTTCAAATTAATTAGATCACTTCGAGCAAGGTCATAAGTGAACTTATCTTTTGACGCCAAATCGAACTTTTCACCATAACTATACCCAATTGTTCCTCCTAATCTTTTCCCAGTTAAATCGCTTAAATTTGAAAAATAAACAGGGTTACTTTTGCTGTACCAAATCACTGTATCAGAAAAGCCAATAGGCAAACTAAAATAAAACTCTTTTTCCCTCCCAGGGGTTTTGAACCAAGGGATCGTTCCATCGTATTTAGCTTCTTTAGCTTCAAGAAATGCTCTTTTCCAAGGCAGCCATTTAAATTCAACAGATACTCCTTGTGAGGATAAAGCATGAATCATAGTGCTTGCTGTTAAGCCATAGCCCGTTACTGTTTGAGAGGTATATGGAGGCCACTCACCTGTTACAACAGTAATTTTTGATATAGTCGCCAACGTTGAGGACATAAAACCAGATAAAAATAAAATAACGAGCAGCTTAAACATATAGAATCCTCTTATACCCATCCATACTACTTTATTAAGTCTAGATTAAGCTTTAGCTTTATATAACCATTGAGTTTCATACCCCTTGACTATGTCTATCCGTAGTTGCCTCTGCCGATTTTTGGCTTTTCAAACTTGCTTTTATTTCTTTTGCACACTCTTCTTGTGTTTGGTTCTCTAGATTTTCACAACTAACCGCGCCTGACTTTGATGTTGTGCTCTCACCGTTTAAAAAAGCGATCCCCAGAATAATTACAACTACCAAAGCGATAACCACCGTCATCTTATAATTTCCAAGCATAAAATCGATCCTTTTGATTTAATTAGTTTCCTTTTCATATCATATGTTAAGCACCATAAGTAACAAAATTTTTAGGTTAATATTAGGCATTTCTGGTGGTTGTTCCAATAGCCTGAATACGTCAGTAAATAGGCAACAAGAGGTTCTGAATTAACCTTTATCCTATGTGTGGCCTAGCTTTACAGCAATTTTGATTAAAGATGTGTTTCACAAACGAACGTATATTTAACACCCTACATTTTGGCTAAAAATAGGCAAAAGCTGGTTTCATAAACCGTAACATAAAGTACATTATACAAACATCTATAAGCATGATTAATTTAGCATGAGGATTAAGATTGGATTTAAAAAATATCCTTGCAAAGCTAGATGACGTAATGGATAGAGCATTTTTTAGAACCTATACTACCAGTTTACTAACGTATTCCAACTGCCCCCCTTAAAAGCATATATATTACACCTTCGCCTTAAACGTAACATATGCTCGTGCGTCCTTTAGTTATAGAATAATACTCTAACTTTAGAAAAATTAATTAAGTATGAGGTGAGTATGCCTTGGTTTAAATATGAGATGCCCTATCCAGGTATTTTTTCCATCTCTGAGCCATTTTCCCTAGTAGATCCACGTTTTAGCCTGAACACTGTCAATTGTTATCTCGTTATTGGCACAACTTCAGCGGCGTTGATTGATACAGGAATGGGCATTGGCGATCTGCATCAATTCATACGTAAACTCACAGCATTACCCATTCAGGTGCTCAACACACACTATCACTGGGATCATGTGGGAGGTAATCATCAGTTCAATCAATGTGCCATTCATCATTTGGAAGCCGAGCTGCTCAATAAAACGCCCTCTTTAGACTACTCTTTGCTTAGGAAAAGTCTGTCCCAACTCAAAAAGCGGCAACAACTGCCCGACTATACAGATCCTGATCGATATAAAATCTACCCTTATGAGGCAAAAACCTTATTAAACGACAACGATGTTATCTCATTAGGTCATCGCAATTTACATGCAATTCATACCCCTGGCCACTCTCCAGGTCATCTTTGTTTTTTAGATGATCAAACCGGCTGCTTATTTACAGGTGATACTGCTTATATGGGTCCTATTTACAGCTGCTTTAGTCTTGCAGATCCAGAGGCCTATTACAAAAGCTGCCAACGATTAAATCGCCTTAAAACAGTCCAAGCAATATGCCCAGGACATAACCAAATAATCAAAGAGCCCAAGTGGTTGCACACATTAGCTCAGTTTGCAGAACGTGCGGTGACAGGTCAAATTCAGGGTATAAATAATCAAGGCTACGTTCAATCTAAAGTATATCAAAATACGCAAGCAGGCTTTTCCATTAATTTACCACTTTAAGATGCTTAACAAAAAGCCTGAGAACTTTTAAAGCGCAAATTATAGGACCCCAAGAAGCCCTATAAGGAAAAATATTACTCATAGCTTTTATAAGGCATGTGTCTTTCCAGGTTAAAATTTATAATTTCAGATTCTTTATTATCAAATAATTTATTGACAAAATTAGCATCTGCCAATAAAGCACGACCAATAGCGAATAAATCGAATTCACCCAAAGCCAAACGCTGATCCAATTGCTCATAGCTTTGCTCAATGATTGTATTTTTTCTTTGCTGACGAGAGTCCTTATAGGCATGGTCAACGCCAATATTACCCACAGTCATTGTAGGCTTACCAGTAATTTTCTGTATCCAACCGGCGTAATTAAGAACAGACCCTGCAAACTCAGCCTGCCACCACCGTCGCGTGCTGGCATGGAAAATATCAACTCCAGCCTCAGCTAATGGCAATAATTGCTCGGCTAACTCTTCTGGCGTAGCTGCATTTTTCGCTTGATAATTCCCCATTTTCCATTGTGAAATACGTAAAACAATCGGGAAGTCAGGCCCCACCGCTGCACGCACTCGCTTAACTAATGTGCTGACAAAATTAATTCGTTCAGCAATAGTATCGCCACCAAACTCATCGAGACGTACATTAGTTTGCTGCCACATAAATTGATCTAACAAATACCCATGCGCACCATGCAATTCTATGCCATCAAAACCTAAGTCCTTGGCCGCAACCGCTGCATTCACAAAATCGCCGATCACTTGCTCTATTTGCTCAGCTGTCATTTCAGTCGGCAAATCAAGTCCTGTATTGTTTGGATCTGGGAATATTTTCGCTGAAGGCCCATAGATTGGCGACAGCGGATTTGGGCCTTTACCCGCCTGACGCACCGAGCCGACATGCCAAAGTTGCGGCATAATTTTAGCCCCTTCAGCATGAACCGCTTCAACCAAAGGTCGCCAGGACTCTATACTTTCGCCATAGAACGAGGGGACATTATCATAGCCATGAGCACTGTCGTTAACAGGAACGCCTTCAGTAATAATCAGGCCCAACCCTCCCGCTGCACGTTGACGATAATATTCGACCATTTTATCATCAACCTGGTTATCAGACGTTTGCATTCTTGTCATTGGCGCCATCACCGAACGGTTTCTTAACTCTAAAGCACCGAGCTTAAATGGTTGTTTCAGTGCTGATAAATAGTTGTCTACCTTCATCTTTCTATACCTTGCCTTCGTTTTGTCTATCCCAAATAACATTAAATCTAAAAAACAGCATATCTCAATATATCGATATGTTAATTTAAATTTTTTAGAGAATTATGTCAAGCTCTGCTTTTAGCCCCGCTATCCCAATTTCATCTCGACGATAGTAAGTCCACTGCCCGCGTCGTTCAGCAACCACAAGGCCTGCGCGCTGCAATAGACTTAAGTAATGGGAGGTTGTTGACTGCGAAACGCCTGCTTTTTTTTCAATCAGGCCCACGCACACCCCAGGTTTACCGTCATCTGAGCTGACCGTATCAAAGTGTGCTTCAGGAGACTTCAACCACAGGAGAATATTCAAACGCGTTTCATTAGAAAGTGCCTTAAAAACCGTCAACAAGTCCATTCAACTAAACCGCAAACGAGGAGCCACAACCACACGTTGTCTTGGCATTGGGGTTACGAATCACAAACTGTGAGCCTGAAACATCTTCACGATAGTCAATCTCAGCTCCGACTAAATATTGAAAACTCATCGGATCTACCAAAAGAGTCACCCCATTTTTTTCAACCTGGGTATCATCTTCTGCAACCTCTTCATCAAAGCTAAAGCCATATTGGAAGCCTGAACAACCGCCCCCAGTGATGAAAACACGTAATTTTAGTTGATCGTTTTCTTCTTCAATTAATGCTTTTACTTTATTGGCAGCATTATCTGTGAACACTAAAGGAACACTTGCATCAAATTCAACCACTGCGCTCATTCAACTACTCCTAAAATAATCTTGGTTATTATTTAAAATCATAACCACAACGTCAACTATTATTAATCGCTTGTTCTTAAGACACATAAATCCAAATTTTGATCCAACCAATAAAATTTGACCCTAAATCAGCAAATCTTTAAGCTTGTTTGCAAACACCTTTGTGGAGACAACTTATGGCCTGGGTCCTTGCCCTACATATCATTTCAGTGATTTGCTGGTTTGCTGGCTTATTCTATCTGCCTCGTCTCTTTGTCTACCATGCCCAAACTGATGATAAAATTGGCTTAGAGCGCTTTAAGGTCATGGAGCATAAGCTTTATTTTTACATCATGATGCCAAGCGCCTTATTCACGGCGATCACCGGTGTGACCCTGCTCCACTTTGCCGGTATCGACTATCGCCATGATAATTGGATGCATTTAAAGCTATTTTTTGTCGCCTTACTTTTTATCTATCACTTTGTCTGCTGGCACTATTTAAAATGCTTCAAAGAAGACCGCAATCGCAAAACTCATAAATTTTTCAGGGTATTCAATGAAATACCATCAATTATTTTGATTTTTGTCGTCGTGCTCGTCGTCGTCCAGCCTAAGTTTTAACTTAGGCAATTTCTACCATTTCAAAATCGCATTTAGTCACACCACAATCGGGACACATCCACGTTTCAGGCACCTCTTCCCAGCGTGTGCCTGGCGCGATATCATCATCCGGCCAGCCTTCTTCTTCATTGTATATCAAACCACACACGATACACATGTAACTCTTAAACTCTTCTTGCATCAATCACTCTCCTCACTACAACGAGCGTATTAAACCATGTTTTAGAAACCTATAGAAGGCTAATTAAAAGATAAGGCCACCGAAGTGGCCTTTCAAGGTTGGCACTTAACCAATTAACCATTTGAGTTTGTTAAATTTTCCAAAGTCTGTGTCGCCTGCTCGCGCCCTGTCGTTGTCGCATTTGCTCGACGAGTGATCGCATCTGGGCTTTCTTGTCGGCGCTGCTCTACAACCTCATTGCTGTCGCGACGTTGATCAAGGTTCACCGTTTGCGCCCTTTGCTCACGACCGGCGATTTCATTATTAGCAGACTGCTCTTGAGCGCTCCTTGCCTCAGTTTGGGCATTGCGTCGCCTTATGATTGCAAGATTCTCAGTCTCAGCAGCACGTTGACGACTCTCTATTCGTTGCTCAGTTGCATTGTCCTGAACACCTGTTTCAGAACGGCGCGCCTGTAATTTCTGCGCTTGCAAACTACCCGCTTCTCGACGCTGCGCCTGAATATTATTGATAAAATTCTGCTGCTCACGCACTGCTTCTGCCCGTGCGGCATTGCCTTCATCGACCACTTCCCGCCGACTCACCGCTTCTGCTTGTCGCTCTTGTGCTTCTCCACGCCTAGCCTCTGAGGTTTGCGCTTGTTTCTGGCTCTCTACAGCCCGACGCTCTACACGCACCGCTTGCTGCGTTTCTTGTGGTGTTTCTTGAGCTTGCACCTCAGTTTGTAATACCTTTTGCTCTTCTAAACGCCTCTTATCCACGCCTGAACCGATCTTGCCCTCAGCAGTAACGCCGCTGGTCGTTACACTTTCCCGCTGTTTATCTAACACAACACGCTCAGCATTAGACTTACTTAACTGCTCGCTCTCACGGCCCTCACGGCCACGGCTATTTGAGGCTTGTAAACCCACGTCATCATTGCGGCGCTCCAATCTAGTTTCAGAGCCTTCCTCTGTCCTCTCGACCCGACGCACCACCGTCTCCCGGGTTTGTAACTCATCACGACGTGCCGCTCGATCACCCGCTACCGAACCGACATTCAAATCAGCTTCAAAGGCCTTATTTAACTCGCTACTCTGTTCACGGTCCTGTTTTAGCTGCTCCTGCAATCGTTGAGCGAGTAAGCCACTCCCTGCACCCACACTGCCTACAGCCATATTTAGTACCCCTCATAATCAAGTCACACCTATTTGACACATCATAAACATAATGGTTTCTTTTCTTTATGAACAGGTTACAATAAGCCACCGCGATTTAAGCATGGAGACAATCAATGACCATAGAAAATGCATTTTCCAACGCCCAACAAGTGATCCCAGGTGGGGTCAACTCTCCGGTCCGCGCCTTTAAAGGGGTCGGCGGCGAACCTGTTTTTTTAAAAGCGCACAAGGTGCTTATTTAACTGATATTCAAGGTAAAAAATATATCGATTACGTCGCTTCCTGGGGGCCGATGGTCCTCGGTCATGCCCATCCTCAGGTGATCCAAGCGGTCAAAAGCGCACTGGATAATGGCTTAAGCTTTGGTGCACCCACCCTTATTGAAACTCGCATGGCTGAAAAAATTTGCCAGCTGATTCCGGCCATCGAACAGGTCCGCATGGTTAGCTCCGGTACAGAGGCGACCATGAGCGCAATTCGCCTTGCCCGTGGTGCCACAGGGCGTAAAAAAATCATCAAATTTGAAGGCTGTTATCACGGTCATTCCGATGGTCTGCTCGTTCAAGCCGGCTCAGGAGCACTCACCTGCGGCTCACCCAACTCTGCAGGCGTTCCTGAAGAAATCACCCAACACACTTTAAATTTACCTTACAACTGTGTCGAAACGCTACAGCAGGTCTTTAAAGAACAGGGGGCTGACATAGCAACCGTCATCCTGGAGCCTGTTGCTGGCAATATGAACCTGATTCTGCCTAAAACTGAATTTTTAACAGCGCTGCGTGAACTTTGTGATACACACGGTGCATTGCTCATCTTTGATGAAGTGATGACTGGCTTTCGCGTCGGCCTAGGCGGAGCATGCCAACGCTTTAATATCGTTCCAGACCTAATCACTCTTGGCAAGGTGATCGGCGGTGGCATGCCGGTGGGTGCCTTTGGTGGCAAGCGAGAAATTATGAAGCACCTCGCTCCTGAAGGCGCGGTATATCAAGCCGGTACTCTCTCTGGCAACCCGATTGCGATGACCGCAGGGCTAGCAACGCTAGAACTCATCGAGCAACCTGGTTTCTACCAACAGCTTGAAGAAAATACCGCGCTATTATGCCAAGGCTTAGAGGAAGCCGCTGAAAAAGCCAGTATCGACTTTATTACTCAACGCTGTGGTAGCATGTTTGGTTTATTCTTCACCGATCAAAAAGAAGTCACTAGCTTTAAAGCAACTTCGGCCTGTAATACCGAGCAATTTAAACACTTTTTCCATTTAATGCTTGAAGAGGGTATTTACCTAGCCCCTTCTGCCTTTGAAGCCGGCTTTATGTCATCTGCACATACAAAAGAAGACATAGAAAAAACAATTCATGCTGCTTATCGCAGCTTTCAAAAACTCGCTTAACCTAATAAGCGCTTCACTCAATTAACAACCAGGCTGACGAATCCTTTATGTCAGCCTATTTAGCCCAGCTACCAAAAAACACATCTCACGCTTAATAAAAATTCATCCGGCAAGATGCCATGTATCATTAACAATAAATAAATCTCATTAATTTTAGATATTGATAATCATTCTTATTTATGCCATCATACGCACCATCAAAACACAACCTAAGATCAAACGGATTAAGGATCATTGATGAAAACAATAACAACAACACTTCTAACAAGTGCAGCTTTAGCGCTCACCGCACTTAGTACATATGCAGAAACGCCACCTACAACACACACAACACACCACATTTATGCCAAACATTCATCAAAGTGGTATGTAAAAATTGTTGGCATTAGCCCTTTTGAGCCTGCTTATTTCATTGCTCAACCGAGTGATGCTTATTCTCAAGAGCTCAACTATACCGTTTCAGAAGATCACCCAGCACAATATAATTTTGCGTTTAGCTTTAATGGCAGCACTGATTTTAATGTGGCTTATACAGTGACAGCAATAGACACTAGTCAAAGTGCTGGAGCATCGCAAGGAAAAACAAAATCCTGTACTTTTGTTGTCGGTGCTAATGGTCCTGCAGATCCTAATATTCACGTTGAAAATTATCAAGGAGCCAAGTGCAGTTTCAATATTGTTACAGGTCAAGGTGAGGACTTTACCCTAGAATAAAGTTAATTGAACCACGGTTTTCCTTATAACATAAGCAAGAAACAGATCGTTTAAATTATTTTTATCCTTGCCATAAGTCATATTAAAATATTTATTTTTGATTTTTATAAAGTGGGTAAGTCTACCCACTTTCTTTTTATCAAAAAATAAACCATAAAAAATAAATCTATTTTATCTTTTATAGCCCTTACAAAGAAAAACACATACTCTATATAAATTTATTAAACACTAATAATATAAAATTTAAAACAATTTATAATTCAATCAGGTTACCCATAAAAATATATAACAAAAAGCCAATCACACTAATAAAATATAATTGGCTTTATTAGATTTAATTTAATTCTAAAATTAATCAATAGGTTTTTAACATAATCCGAAATGTTGCTCGGTTAATATTATTTCCTGTTGGATTAACTTGCATAATACGGCAATAAGGCTGTACTGCAGATTTGAAAAATGCACCTCGTAGCGCATTCCCTTGACCAGTATTAACCCACTCATAGGCAGAAGCCAAATGGTAATTCACCCCTAAACGATTATGATAAGCTGACTTATTTGCAACAAGATTAGGCCCTGTCCCATAATAATCACAAATATTCTTTTTATTCATCCCCAAATAAAGCGCTTGCTGCCACTCAAAATTGCCTGGCAACATCACCGCTAAACCTGTTTTTGTCCGTAACCAAGAAAAATATTGCTGGATTTTTTCTGAAGATAACCCTTCTACAGGCTGATCATTAGGCGCTATCGCGCATAAACCGCTCGACTCGCAAAATGCTGCGTAATCTTTCATCGATACTAAATTTTCACTTAAAGCAAAAATATGCTGATCGTTTTTGATCACTCGCATTTTGATTTCATTATTTTTACTAAGGGGTAAATAACAATAACTACCCGACTTAATACCGGATAATGAAGACGTGCAAGCAGGTTGTAACGAAGTATTCTTAGGTTTTGCAGGAGCCTGTGCAATAACTCTATTTTCTACACGTTTTTTTTCTGCTGTAATTACAGGCTTAGGTTGCTCTTTAATAACAGGCTTTGGTTTCACCTTAGCTTTAGCAGTCACTGCTTTTTCAGCCACAACTTTTTTGGTCTCTTTTTTAACTTCATCCTTTTTGGTGACTGGCTCACTTTTGCTTTCAGAAGAAGCAGGCGGCTTCACTATTTCCTGTTGCGTAGATGCTGATGATGAGTCCACTTGAGTCTCTGGTATTTTCTCATCATAAGGATCAGCAATCACCGCTGCATTTGCTGAGTTCAGTGATTGTCCAGCATTAAGCGCTAAGAGTGTTTTATTTTTTCGCATCACATAAAACAAACCAACAGCCATAGCAATAATAATCATGCTTAAAATAAATAAGCTAATTTTCGAGGCTGAAAATTTACTAGCCTTTTGATCTTTATTTTGCAATCGCTCTAATAATTTACTTGCCGAACCCAAACGCTTTTTACGTTTAAGCGCCAACATATCTCGAATAACCAACCATAACCATTCAGGAATATGCGTAATTTTTTTAACTGTTAATTCATCTTCAAGGGCTTTTAGTGCTGAGCATTTATTATAAGGGTGTTTACCTGTTAATAGTTCATAGAAAATACAACCCAATGCATAAATATCATCGCTCGGATGAGGCTCCTCACCGCAGAGCATCTCATAACTCGCATAGGCTGGAGTAAACGCAGCTAGCGCAACTGGATCAAAAATAGAAACGTCGTCTTGCTCAGCTTGCAAAGGACGAATGGTTCTGGCAATACCGAAATCAAGCAATTTTGCCACTTCTGCTGGAGTGACAATAATGTTACCTGGCTTTAAATCCGAATGAACAATCCGATGCTCATGCGCATGTTCTAGCCCTCTAGCCGCTTGAATAATAATATGCAGCACCGATTGGAAATGACGACGATGCACTTTAGTCGACTCACCGACAAGATCAACTTTATGCTCTAATAGCCATTCTTTTAGTGATTTTCCTTCGACCAATTCCATCGTTTTATAGACAACATCGCCATCACGATCAAAATCATAGACATTAACGATATTAGGATGAGCAAGCTGCTGCTCTTTATAGGTCTCACGCTGTAATGCCAGCAAGGCTTTGTCCATGTGTTGAATACCTTGATTCAGCACTTTAATCGCGACAAAAGGATAACTTTCGCCTACATCTTCTTTGTGTTTGTCCAGAGCCTTGTAGACTTGCCCCATGCCACCCACACCAATCAGCTCAACCAACTTAAAACGCCCTTTAAGGGTTACACCAAGCAATGATTGCTCTTCTGCCTCAGATGGGGTTGCTGTATTACTCTTTTTATCAAAAAGTAGCGTCTTCGTTTCGTCCACACTTTACCTCAAATGCAAATCGACAATCACAGCTGTCACATTATCACGCGCTCGTGTTTGCAACGTTTGCCCTAATAATAACTGACAAGACTGCTCAGCCGTGGCCTTGTTCACTGACACAATCTCTTCCAAACAATGGTTAGACAATTCACCCGATAAACCATCACTACATAATAAAATACGCAATGGCATTGAAGCCGATAACTCACACTGGTCAAGCTGTAGATGTTCAGAAACTCCAACAGCATGCGTCAATCGATTCGCATACGGATGGTTTGTAACTTCTTCCTCACTAATGACACCAGCTTCAAGCAATTGCAACACGTAACGATGATCTTGAGTCACTTGTTTAAATTGACGATTTTTCAACACATAAGCACGGCTGTCCCCTGTCCATAAAAAAGCGACTTTCTTTTCGTGCTCAGAGGTGACGCATACCACGACAGTGCTTCCCACTGGCTTTTTAATCTCTTGAGAGAAAAGATAAATTTCGTGATGCCGGTGATGCAACTGCTTTGATACTTCATCGATTTTTTCAGCTAAAGACATCTTCGCTGTTATATTGGTAAAAGGGACTGCCAATAACGCACTCGCACGTTCGCCAAAAGCCCCCCCTCCCATACCATCAGCCACAAGAAAAACACCTTGCTCTTCTTGTAGTAGATAAGCGTCTTCGTTATGATCACGCACATGACCACAATGTGAAACACCTGCTGACAAGCACAGGCGCTTTTTCTTCTTTTTAAACCACAACAGACTCTACTCCCACGTCTTGGAGGCTCTATTGTACCTAAGAATTCAACAAACTGCTCTTTTTCAACCACTCTAATCAGCCATTAATATTGAATTTAATTTGAATTCATAATGTTAACAACATAACCCCGTCAAAAACATTTTCATCGACTACACTTAACTCCAAGCCTTGAAAGCGAGAAGAGGAGCCTGGCTATGCTCAAGCTAAGAAGTACTCTGCTGATTTTAATGATGTTCACAACAGCAACTGCGTTCTCTGCTGTTGAGAAGGTCACACTATCAACAGGGGAGTGGAAACCCTTCGTTTCCCAAACCCTCACCGGAAATGGTAGCGCCGCTAAGATTGTCACTGATGCTTTTGCCGCGGTAGGCATTGGTGTCGAGTACAAATGGTATCCTTGGAAACGAGCTTATAAGATCGCCTTGGATGGCAAATCTGATGGTTCTTTCCCATGGTCAAAAGTCGCTAAACGTGAGAAAGATTTTGCTTACAGCAATCCCATTATCATTTCAAAAACGGTATTTTATCACCTAAAAAGCAAGCCATTCACTTGGAGTAGTTACGATGACTTAAAAGGCAAAATCGTCGGAGGTAGCTTAGGCTATAGCTACGGCACTCAATTTGAAGCCGAAGTCAAAAAGAAATTATTTAAATATCAGGTAGCTAAAACCGATATCATCAACTTGAAAAAGCTACTTAAAGGTCGTATCGATGTCTTCCCATGCAGCATTGAAGTCTGTGATGGTCTCATTAAGCAATTGGGTAGTGAAGCGGCCGATAAATTAACCTATAACAAAGAAAAGCCATTGGCAGAGAGTAGCTACTATTTAATCGTTGCGAAAAAGCTTAAAAAGCACAAAGAAATTATTAATAAATTTAATGAGGGTTTAAAGTTAATCGGAAAACAATAACCTAAACTTTTAAAGTAAAAATATAAAATAGCCCATTGTTCGGGCTATTTTATAATTATTTTAATTTTTCTAAATTTAGCGCATATGATTTTCCCAACCATAAAACATACTGAGTGTGATCAACTATATCTGCCCCTGTATCAGCATGAATAAAAATATCCAGGCTAGCACGCTCTTGCATCAAAAAGCTTATTAATGACTGAAAAGATGATTGACCAAAAGCGATCTGATAACTTGGACAAGGATGAGGCCCAACACAGCTCTCCCAAACACGACCTAAAGTAAGCTCTGGAAAAGCTTTAGCGATTTTTTCTCGCAACGCTAACGCTGTATTTTTGCTCTCACTATCAAAATAAACATGAGCATGAAAATTTTCAAATTCTAACACTGATCACTCCAAATAGCCGTTACTTAATTAGAATAAGTCGCCGCATTTTCCTGTATATAAGCAATTGCGGTATGACATAATAGTTGGCAAGCATCCGCTAAAATTTCATCACTATAGTCATAGTGACCATTATGCAACGAAGGCGAGGACATGCCATTACCCACACCAAAATAACACCCAGGCACTTCTTGCAAATAAAACGCAAAATCTTCCCCACCCATGCTCGACACCCCATCTAGCCAATGCACACGGTTTTCACCTAAACTCTCTTTAGCCACTTGGTGCACTAATTCACTTTCTTTTGGATGATTCATCGTTGGTGGATAGGGAGGGTCTAGAGTATATTCAATGCTCGCCTCAGCACCAAAGGTTGCCACACTGTGCTTTACTACACTTTCAAAGCGTTCAATCAAATAATCCATCGCCTTGGGTGAAGTCGCACGAATCGTCCCTTGAAGCTCAACATCATCGGCAATCACATTATGAGCCGTACCTGCATTAAGCTGGGTAATCGAGATAATCCCCTGCTCACCAGAAGAGATATTCCGGCTAATAATCGATTGAGTATTCTGAATTAAAGCCGCTGCGGCAACCACAGGATCAATGCAAGCCTCAGGATAAGCAGCATGGCCGCCCTTACCTGTCACGGTGACTTTAAACATATTTGCCCCGGCCATAAAACAACCTGAGCGTACAATCACATGACCTAACTCTGTGCCAGGAAAATTATGATAACCAAAAATAGCATCCACTTTAGGTGATTCTAAAACACCCTCTTGTATCATCGCATAAGCACCGGCACCACCTTCTTCGGCCGGCTGAAAAATGAACTTAATCGCACCACAAGGCAATAAGCCAACATGTTCTTTTAAAACACGTGCAACAAGTAATAATGTTGCAGTATGGCCATCATGACCACAAGCATGCATTTTCCCAGGATTTTTAGAGGAATAATCTAAACCAGTTTGCTCACAAATTGGCAAAGCATCTAAGTCGGCACGTAAAGCAACGACAGGCCCCGGCCGTCCCGAATCTAATAAGGCCGTCACACCGGTTTTACCAATGCCCGTTTTAACTTCATAGCCATAGCGCTCTAGCTCTTTTGTCACAAGTTCGGCGGTTTCAACCTCTTCGTATTTAAGCTCTGGATTACGGTGCAGCTGATGACGAAGATCAATCGCCTCATGCGTAAATCCTTTAATTGTTGTTAATAATTGCTGAGAGTTATATTCAATACGATTATTATTAGGTGCCGGCATATTATGCCCCTAAATATTCATCTTTTAATTTACAGTATTGTTGAGCACTATAACTTAAAAATTCGATTTCTTTATCCGTCAATGCTCGCACTTTCTTTACCGGTGCACCCACCCACAAATAACCGCTTTCTAAGCATTTCCCAGGAGGAACTAAAGCACCGGCACCAATGATCGTTAACGGTTCAACTTTAGCGCCATCAAGAACCGTCGCTTTCATACCAATTAGGCAACGATCTGCGATCGTACAAGCATGTAGCGTTGCTTGATGACCAACCGTCACATCTTCACCAATCACTAAAGGCATGCCGCCCGGCTGATATTGGCTATCATGAGTGACATGTAACACACTGCCATCTTGAATATTACTACGCGCACCGACTGATATTTTTTGCACATCACCGCGTAATACAGCCGTTGGCCAAACAGACACGTCTTTGCCAAGCGTAACATCGCCGATCACTGTCGCTGCACCGTCAATATAACACCGATCACCTATTTTTGGGAAAATACCTTTAAAGGGCCGCACTGCCATTATTACCACCTTGTTATTAACCAACTGATATCAATCAGCTCATAGCTTAACATTCCAAACGCCCAACATACAAAACGCTTCCAAAATAACTGAAGATTAATAAATAAAAACAAAGCTAAAAATATCATACTGATATTCAAATATGATTTACTATTAATGTAGGATAGGAGGTCCACGATGGAAAAAGATTCGATTAATTACAAAGGCTGCCAGATTATCTACTGGACTCATGAAAAAGATAATTTTTTTACCGCAGAAGCAATCATTCATTGTGACGCCCTTGACGATGAGACAATACCTCACATCAGTGGCAAAGCCTTTACCAACATCGGCGATGCTGAGACATACATCCTCGATGAAGCAAAAACATGGATTGATGCAAAAGAGCACTCTATCGCTAAAACTAACAGAAAGTAACAAAAATAAAAAAAGTGCCCCCGAATTTCCTATAACCAGGGGCAAATAATCAAATTAAGAACTCGCTTTTAATAATCGTAGTGCGTTAAAGATCACCAATAAAGAGACACCAATATCTGCAGCAACGGCCAACCATAAGCTAGCAACACCCGCTAATGCCAGAGCAATAAATATCACTTTAACTCCGATGGCAAAACTAATATTTTGCTTAATCACTTGCATCACATGGCGCGAGTGGCGAATCAACCAGGGTAGTTTTTCTAACTCATCTGACATCAAGGCAATGTCTGCCACTTCAATCGCCGCATCACTGCCCACCGCTCCCATAGCAATTCCTAAATCTGCGGTCACAAGCGCAGGCGCATCATTCACTCCATCGCCGATCATTGCAACTTGATAATTTCGTCCATGCAGTTTTTTAATTTGATTAACTTTATCATCAGGCAGTAATTCAGCATGAATCTCATCGAGCTCGCAGCGTTTACCGACTGCATCTGCTGTTCCCTGATTATCACCTGTTAATAATACAGTTTTTAAACCCAGCTCTTTTAACTGCACAATTGCCTGTTTACTCGCCTCGCGCACCTGATCTGCCACACTGATGATGCCACAGATTTCGCTTTCAGTGCCTAACGCTAAAATCGAATGTCCCTCAGACTCTAGCTTTAGCATTTTATTATGTAATTCACTCGACTCAGAGCACTGCTTTTTCTCATGTAAAAAGCGATGACTGCCTATCCAGTAATACTGACCATCAATATAACCTTCAACCCCTTTGCCTTTAATCGCTTTGACACTCAGCGCACGCTCAACATGAATCCCTTCGGACTCTGCTTTATTTAACACCGAAATCGCTAACGGATGCTCACTCTCAGACTCCAAAGCAGCGGCAATTTTTAATAATTTATCTTCACTAAAACCATTGACTGCAATTAGCTGTTGTACTTTTGGCTTACCTTCTGTTAGCGTTCCTGTTTTATCAAGGGCAATTGCCTGCAATTTCGCAGGAAGCTCTAAATAAGCGCCCCCTTTGACTAATACCCCCGAACGTGCGGCCGCACTTAAACCTGAAACGATACTAACCGGCGTTGAGATTACTAAAGCACAGGGGCAAGCAATCACTAAAATGACCAAAGCTTCATAAACCCACGCTGACCACAGCGCACCAAAAGCTAATGGTGGCACAGTCGCAACCAATAAAGCGAGCAGCATCATCGCTGGCGTATAATAGCGTGCGAATTTTTCTACCCACTGCTCACTTTTGGCACGATAAGCTTGCGCCTCTTCAACACGTTTAATAATCTGTGCAAGCGTAGTATCTTCTGAGCTGCGCGTCACTTTAAACTCTATCGCGCCTTCTTCATTAATCGTCCCAGCATACAGAACATCACCTTTTTTCTTAAGCACCGCCATTGACTCCCCGGTAATCGGAGCCTGATTAATATGAGTTTCTCCTTTAGTGACAATACCATCTAAAGGAATTTTTTCTCCTGGGCGCACAATTACAATTGCCCCCACTTTCACCTCTTCAACCGGCTTTTCATCAACACCATGATGAGAGCACAATGTACGTGCCGTCGCTGGCGCGATTTCCAACAAAGACTTAATCGCATTACGCGCACGGCCCACACTCCAATTTTCCAGCAACAGGGCCACTGAAAATAAAAACGTCACTGCCGCCGCTTCCACCCACTGACCGATCAGCATCGCACCAATCACCGCAACGGTCATCAACACATTAATATCTGCACGATAATTTTTAAGTGCTGTTAACGCTTTAGGAAAGACATAACGCCCACCGGTCATAATGGCAATAATAAATAAGATAATAGCGGCCGAATCACTCGCAAAACTAAGAGACTCATGACCTGCAAGAGCATTTAAAAAGCCATAATTTAAGCCATTAATCACATAGCCCAAAATTAAGGCCATACCGCTGACTGTCGCTAGAATTAGGCGACCATAACGCGCCCAAAAGCCGGTTTCTTGTTGAGAACTCTGTAAATATTGATCCCAAGCAACCGCTTTCAAGCCTGCTTTACCAATTGCAAAAATCAAATCACTTTCTTGAATAGAGCGATCCACAGAATCTATCGTCAATTTGCCATTTAATAAATCAAACCGTAATGCATTTTTATTTTTGACCTTAGGAATTAACACTTTTTCTAGCGCAGAAACTTCTTCTGCGCAATCTAGCCCATAAACCTTAAATGTATAGCCTTGCATATACCATTCACCTCACTGTCATCTTCTTTTAAATTATGGGTTTGCTTTAAACGCTGTGCCACATTCAGGGCAAAAGCGTGCTGGCGCTTTCACTGTTGTCTGGCACTGCCCACAACGCATATCCTTAGGCACTAAAGAAACGCCGCATTGTCCGCAAAATTTTGCATTGATCCTGTTATCCGCCTGGCATGAGCTGCAACGCTGTCCACGTTCTTGTACCGGCTCTAGATGCCTTGGCTCCGAATATGGCTCTTGCCGATAATAATCCTCACGATCATGATGCTCTTCACGCCCATGATGAGAGCGACGACGGTGTCCCGAATACTCATTAGAACGCCTGTGTCCGGAAAAGATTCCACCTAAAAAGCCATGCTTAGATTTACCATGATGTCCCATCGCTAGTTCCTCATTTTTTAATCACAATAAGGAGTTTAAACTCTGAACTATACTTCAGGGTCAAGCGTTTACTTGTTTTTATTTATAATATCTTGAAAAATAAGCTCTTTTTGTAATTTTTATCCAAATGACAAACTTATGCTTGTATAGCCAAGAGTGTTTATATTTTGATATTATTGGCTTCTTTCTGACACCATCACGAGCAACTATGAAGTGAGCTTTTATAAAGGCAGGCATGACCTCAAGGAAAGTCGCTTGCAAATAGCAGTCGCACTGAATTTAAAAATAATTAAAGAACCCCAAACCAAGGCATTTGACTCGGCCTTTCTCGTTAAGGGTTCGGGTCATCTGGTTGATTAGTTTTACTTTTTTACATAAGGGGCGATAAGTTTTTGTACAACCAATCCAGATAACGTTAAGCCAAACAGCGCTGGCATATAACTAATCGTACCATTGACCGCTCGATCACGGCCATGGCCCGGCACCGGCTCCGGCGGTAACGGAGGAGAAGAAGGCTCTGTCGAGTAAACCGCTAAAATACCTTTTTTAACGCCTTGGCGGCGCAAACGTACGCGCATAAAGCGTGCGAGTTTACAAACAGATGTATCTAATATATCCGCCACTTTAATCTGCGTTGGGTCTATTTTATTGCCCGCCCCCATACTTGACACCACCTGATAGCCTTTCTCATGGGCGGTACGTACATAGGCCACCTTGCAAGATAAACTATCGATGGCATCAACAACAAAGTCGAACGGTTCAGTGAAAAACGCATCCATATCTTCAGCGCGCAAAAACTCTGCACAAACTTCAACTTGACAATTCGGGTTAATATCGCCAATACGCTCTGCCATCACCTGGGCCTTGTTTTTACCCACCGTGGACTCAAGCGCGACGAGTTGGCGATTCAAATTCGATGCTGAAACCACATCATGATCAACCAACTTAATATAGCCGATACCTGCACGCGCTAAACCTTCTGCAACAAAAGAGCCCACACCTCCCATGCCAGCGATCACAACGCGCGCATTTTTTAAGCGCTCAATGCCTTCATCACCCACTAAAATATGGGTGCGCTCAAATAAACCGATCATTCACTAATACCTTCTACTTTCAACACAGCTCCCGCTTGATCCTCACGGCTAAGCTGCCATACTTCTCTAAAATCATAAGGCTGACCATTGCCTTGACGTAATTTCCCACTATAAATGACTTTTGCTTTTAAACTGCCGCTACTGCTTTTTTTCACCTCTTGTACCTCAGCATTTAGAGCCACAATACTTACGGTTTGGTGACGCTCTGAGCTTTGTACTTTCGTGAAAACTTCTGCTGAGGTTCTTTTTTGCAAAACCGCTAATTTTTCATTATTCCAAGCATCTTGTAAGGTCACAAATAACTCTTTGGCCTCATTTGCCAAAGCACCTTGGTCCACCGGTGGAGCGACTGGCTCTTCTGGCTTGTGGTCATACACGTTACCTGCAGGCGGATTATCTTCCACTGGACGGTGCGGCGGTCTTTGTGTATTCGAATACTTATCTTGCTTACTCATAAAAAATTTATTGAGTAAGAAAATAATCCCACCTAAAATCACAATCCACAGTAGTACCGAGCCCATTTTAATTCTCCATTCCAAACAATGATAATGAGTTTTTCCAAAGTGCTTCTGCTATTTTCTCACGGCTTTCTTTGCGCTCGCAACACAAGGCATCCAATACCTGCGTAATAAAACAAGGTTCATTGCGTCGATCAAATTGCCCGCGCATGGGCATATCCGGAGCATCTGTTTCTAAGACAAAACTTGATAAAGGCAAACTTTTCACCACCGCTCTAAGCTTACGCGAATTGGTATAAGTAAGCACACTGCCCAACCCCAGTTTCAAACCTAAATCGACATAATTTTTTGCCACTTCCACACTACCACTAAAAGCATGAATCACACCGCCGCTAACAAAATCTAACTCTTTTACTGCGTTAACAATTTTTTCATGACGATGACGGACATGCAAAATCACTGGCTTATTGTACTGCTTGGCTAATTTTAGCTGTTGATAGAAAAAATAATATTGCCTTTTTTCATCTAAATGCTTTAAATGACCGTCTAAGCCTATTTCACCCACAGCGTGCATATCGCTGCTATTTTTAATTAACTCCTGCTCGAGCAAAATTAAATCTTGCTCTTGATGCTGATTTAAAAAATAAGGGTGTAATCCTAGCGCATAATAACAACGCTCATGCTGTGCAGATAAATCACGCACTTTCTGCCAGTTATTAACGCTCACCCCTGGCAACATAAAGCGTGCCACACCAACAGCCGCAGCGCGCGCGAGCACCACCTCTCGATCTTGATCAAAGGCATCAAAATCTAAGTGACAGTGCGTATCAAAGATCATGCTTTAGACTTCTCGCGTTGAGAAAAACTGAATATCCGGCCAGCGCTCTTTGGCCAAATTCAAATTCACCATCGTCGGCGCTAGATAAGTCAGCGCATCAGAGCCATCTAGAGCGAGCTGATCAAAATGACGTTTTTTAAACTGGTCGAGCATTTTCTCATCATCACAATGCACCCAATGAGCGGTTGCAATCGACACGTTATCATAGACGCATTCAACGTTATATTCAGCTTTTAAGCGATGTGCGACCACATCAAATTGCAGCACGCCGACAGCACCTAAAATCAAATCATTACTGTTTAGAGGTCTAAAAACCTGTGTCGCCCCTTCTTCTGAAAGCTGAATCAGCCCTTTTTGCAAGGCTTTAGATTTTAATGGATCACGCAAGCGTACTAATCTAAAAAGCTCAGGCGCAAAGTTTGGAATGCCAACAAACTTTAAATCTTCACCTTGAGTAAAGGCATCACCAATTTGAATGGTTCCATGATTATGCAACCCTAAAATATCACCAGGATAGGCCTCTTCCGCCTGGCTTCTATCGCCTGCCATAAAGGTCATCGCGTTGGCAATCTGCACTGTTTTTCCTGTACGCACATGCTTTAACTTCATGCCTTTATTGTATTTTCCCGAACAAACACGCATAAAGGCAATTCGGTCACGGTGTGCTGGATCCATATTCGCCTGAATCTTAAAGACAAATCCCGAAAGTTTTTCTTCTATTGGTGCAACCGTACGCTCACGAGTCTCGCGCGTTTGTGGTGCCGGTGCATATTCAGCGAAGTAGTTTAATAGCTCACGAATACCAAAGTTATTAATCGCCGAGCCAAAAAAGACCGGTGTCAGCTCACCCGCCAAATAGGCCTCATAATCAAACTCATGACTGGCACCACGAACCAGCTCAAGCTCATCACGCAACTCGCTAGCCATCATACCGATTTTCTCATCCAATTCTGGATTATCCAGGCCAGCGATCACATCAGCCTCTTGCACTTCTTGGTTTTTCCCTGCACTGTAAAGATAAATTTTATCTTCATACAAATGGTAAATCCCCTTGAAGTTCTTACCCATACCAATCGGCCAAGTAATCGGTGCACAGAAGATACCCAGCCATGTTTCTACATCATCCAAGACATCAATCGGGTCACGCGCTTCACGGTCTAGCTTATTGACAAAGGTCATCGCTGGCGTTTTACGTAGCTGACACACTTCCCAAAGCTTTAAGGTTCGCGCCTCCACACCTTTTGCCGCATCAACGACCATCAGCGCAGAGTCGACCGCTGTAAGTGTACGATAAGTATCCTCAGAGAAATCTTCGTGACCTGGAGTATCTAATAGATTAATAATACGTTCACGATAGGGAAACTGCATCACCGAGGTGGTTACCGAGATGCCCCGTTGTTTTTCCAGCTCCATCCAGTCAGAGGTCGCATGGCGGCTGGCCTTACGCCCCTTGACCGTTCCTGCCATCTGAATCGCACCGCCGAACAATAATAATTTTTCAGTCAGTGTTGTTTTACCCGCATCCGGGTGAGAGATAATCGCAAAGGTTCTGCGCTTATCCACTTGTTCTTGATATGTCATTTTAATTCTTACCTTCTAAATTCTTCACTAAGACTAAGGCATCTTCCCGACCTTGGGTCTTGGTCGGATAATAACCTTTACGGCGGCCTAATTCTGTAAACCCAGAGGAGAAGTACAGCCCAATTGCTGCCAAATTCGATTCGCGCACCTCAAGAAAGACTTGCTTTGCGCCCTGACTTGCCGCTTTCGATACAATAATATCCAAAAGATAGCGACCCAAGCCTTGCCCTTGCTGGTCGGGATCTATGCATAGATTTAATAAATGGCATTCATCGAAAATCACCGAGAAAAAGCAATAACCGCAAACCACTCGATCGGAATCTGTCACCCGCTCTAAGATCTGACCATAATAATGTTGCGTCTCCAGCAGGGTGTGCATTATATCACTGGACCAACCATCTTCATAGGCACGTTGCTCCATTGAGAAAACCGCTGCAATATCATTCGCGCACACCTTGCGAAGCTTTAAATTATCGCGTTTTTCCATTGCCACAACTTCTGCCATAACTGCTTTTTTAATGGTCCTGAAGCAATAAAACGCTCCACTTCTGGTAAATTTTCTTCTACATCGGTCTGCAATATGCCCAAGCCCCAATACAGCCCGTGTTGAGGTAAGCTAGTCTCTTCAATTTCATAACGCAAGTTCGGCACATTAGCAATTAATTGATCTAAAAAGGCTCTAATCGCCGCTTTTTGCCAACTGCGTTTAGGCACTAATAAGACCAGCTCTTCTGGCTTACTTTCGGTAATAGTCTCAGCTGCCCGCGCGCCAGCCAACGGCTGCCGTGCTTGCCACTGAGAAATGCCCATCACTTGCAAATACGGATGATAATTCACAGTTACTTCGCTTTATCACTCGATTTTTCAACTGTTTTTTTGCGATTCGGTTTACGCAAGCGCCACAGTGCCATCAGCGGCCCTGATAAAACATAAATCACAAAAATACCCAGCAACACCTGAGCTGGGCTGATAGAAATTGCCACATACGCTAAGACAATGACAATCACGACTCCAAAGCCCACATGCTTTTTAAAATCAACATCTTTAAAGCTTAAATAGCGCACATTACTCACCATCAAGACCCCTAAAGCAAGGCTCATTACCGCAAACGCAATATCGATATAAGTACCAGTTAGCTCATACATATGAGCAATCCATATCGTCCCTGCAATCATTGCCGCAGCAGATGGGCAGGGCAAACCAATAAAATAGCGTTTGTCCATCGAACCTAACTGACTATTAAAGCGCGCCAAACGTAGCCCAACACCTGCGGTATATAAAAATGCCGCAAGCCAGCCTAATTTGCCTAGATGCATCGTCGCATAACTGTACACGACAAGGGCAGGCGCAACACCAAAAGCCACCATGTCTGATAGGCTGTCATATTCAGCGCCAAACTCACTCTGAGTGTTAGTCAGACGAGCAACTCGACCGTCTAAGGCATCTAAGATCATGGCAACAAAAATAGCAATTGCCGCAGTATCGAATAACCCTTTCATCGCCGCTACGATGGCATAAAAGCCCGCAAACAAACTCCCCGTAGTAAACAAGTTCGGCAATAAATAAATACCTTTTGGTGGAACCTGCTCATCTTGTTCTTTTTTACTCATACGTCCTCTCAACTCACTCACGATTCTTAAAGACATTGCATATTATAAAATTTTGGCACCACTCTATCATAATTCAATCGCTGACTATGTTATACTCTTAGTGCATCCTGTATGTCTTAAATTAAAAACAAATCGGGACCGACATAGCTACAATGACAGAAGATACATCAAAAACTACACGCCTCGTCATCGAAGGGGTCACGCACGAAGGTAAAACCTTTCGTCCCAGCGATTGGGCTGAGCGCATGAGCGGCGCGCTTTCTACCTTTCGTGACAAGCGCATTATTTACTCACCGATGCTGCAACCTGCAGTCAAAGATGGCAATAAGTGCATTATTCTCGACGAATCTCTTAAAGAAAGCAATCCTGAACTCTATCGCTACATCCTCGAATTTGCCGAAACCAATCGTTTAAAGATTTGCCCAGCCGAAGACGACTAACGCTCTTCTGCCTTGGGGCAACGAACAGCGATGCTCAAAAAATTAAAAAGTATTATATATCAATTAATTAAAATAAATATCTTGCTACCCTCGTTACCAAACTCCTGCAAAAGCAAAAATTTCAGATAAAGTTTCTGCAATCTCTAAAAATTCGTTAAAATAGCTCCTCCATAAACAGAATTAGAGACTTGGCGACGTCATGAGTATTTTAAAGAAATTGTTCGGCCGCAAAAAAATTCAGCAGGC
>NZ_MDTU01000001.1:2087056-2107458 GCF_001720395.1 Piscirickettsia litoralis | reverse complement strand
TGAAGAAGAAGCACGTCGCGCCGAAGAGAACGCTAAAAAAGTGAAACAAGGTGGGCGTCTCTTCGGCCGCAAAAAAGATAAAACAGAAACTAATGACAGTGATAACGGCGAGAAAAAACAAGGCTTGTTCGCACGGTTAAAATCAGGACTTAGTAAAACCCGTGACAATTTAGCCTCTGGTATCACAACACTTCTCGTCGGTGAGAAAAAAATCGACGATGATCTTCTTGAAGATTTAGAAACTCAGCTTTTAATGGCCGATGTCGGCATTGATGCAACAACGAATATCATTACCGACTTAACCAAACGACTAGCACGTAACGAATTAACCGATACAGATAAAGCGATGTCAGCACTCAAAGAAAATCTTTCAGGACTGCTTGATCCATGCAGTATTCCATTGGAAATTCCAAAAGCGAAAGACCCTTTTGTTATTTTAGTCGTCGGTGTCAATGGTGCCGGTAAAACGACTACCATCGGTAAACTTGCCAAACACTATCAAAATAAAGGTCAAAGCGTCATGCTCGCCGCCGGTGATACGTTTCGCGCCGCCGCCGTTGAGCAATTGCAAGTTTGGGGCGAGCGCAATGATATTCCTGTCGTCGCCCAACACACAGGCGCTGATAGCGCATCGGTTATTTTCGATGCGTATAACTCCGCTAAAGCCCATGGCTGTGACATTTTGATTGCCGATACCGCCGGCCGTTTGCATACTCAAAGTAACCTCATGGAAGAGCTTAAAAAAGTAAAACGCGTCTTGGGCAAAGTCGATAATACGGCTCCACATGAGGTTTTACTTGTTCTTGATTCAGGCACCGGACAAAATGCCATTAATCAAGCCCAGCAATTCCACCAAGCCGTTGATGTTTCTGGCATCGTTATGACTAAACTCGATGGCACCGCAAAAGGCGGCGTAATTTTCGCCATTGCCAATAAAATGAAATTACCTATCCGTTACATTGGTGTCGGTGAAAAAAATTGATGACTTACGTCCTTTTAAATCCGATGAATTTATCGAAGCTTTATTTGGGTAGGTTATAAATCGTAGCAATTGGAAAAATGCTCACCAAATCAAAAACAGCCTCAAAAGAGGCTATTTTTGGTATGGTTATTTGATAACCGTCCTTATCAAAAATAAACTTAAAGCAGGCTTAGTAAATAAGAATAAGCATGCTTTTCACTGAGAAATGATTTTTCATCAAATTTAATGCCTTTTTCGCAATAATAAACATTCCATTGCTTATTATTAAAAAATAATACGAATTTATCATGGGGGTACTCCTCATCAAATGTATACATATCTTGAGGAATACCCTTTTTATTTAATTCATTGATCAGCTCTTGTCGAGTCATTATTCTACTCTCTCTAAATGACCTGATTCGATCAGATTGACCTTACCCCTTGAACTAAACCAGTCGATCGTAAAAAGTATTACTAAGTAATACCATTACTAATAAGCCTTGAAAAAAGTAATACTTTGGTATTACCAAAAAAGCCGCCAAAAAGCGGCTTTATTTGATCACTCAGACTCTTTAAGTATTATTTCAAGCTCTTTTTGATAAATAGCTCTGGCAGAAGGTTCCCCATCAAAAAACTCTTCCCAAAATCCAGGTTTATTCCATGCAAGAGGAGAGCAAACCTTTCTAGTCGCTGACTCCCTAACCTCCCAGCTTGACGCGTGCTTTTCTTCGACAGTTTCGAATTGATTCGCATCAAAAAGTGTAGGAGTTTTATCATCATCACTTAAAAGTCGGTAGGTATTCCCTCTTCGCCTAGATTGATACATTTCTAAAACGACATAAACCTTGCCAATAGTTAGAGAGCGACTTGTATCAACATACTCTTTGGTATGCTCATTATAGATGTTTATACATTTTACTTTCATAAACTACCAACCTGCACCTTGATGATTAAAAATACTTTTATAATCCATATCATAATATGTTCTTTTTATCTCTGGGTTGTGATAGAAGTGCACTTTAAAAGGTCCAGATGGACTTCTGAATGATTGGGTTTCATATTTACCCCAATCTTCAATGTTTCCGCCAACACCAACGAGGCGGCTTCTTAGAGCTTGATTGCCAATATCTTCACCTTCAATAATTCTTGTAGAACCTTGAATCACAGACGAGTTTAACTCACCAGAAGCACCAAATATTGACGAAGCTTCTTCTCCAGCTAGTTGCTGATTTAATCTCTCTGCCTGTAGAGCGCTTGATGCGCTCGTTTCTGAGACAGTTAATGCATACTCACCACCTTCTAATAAAGTCCGAGTACCGCCCTTTAGAAGGTTATATTCCGTTGAACCATAGGTTGCCCCAAGTAATGAGCCGACAAGAAAGCCTGTTCTGTAAGAAAGGGTATTATATTGGCCATTATTACCCATAACACCGAAGCTCACAGCATTATCAAAGCCTGCACTAAAATTAAAGGTCACCTTCCAACCATGTGACCCGAAATTAAACATATTTCCAAAAGAGAAGTCTCTTCCATCTGGATCGATGTAAGTCATCGGGTTATCAGCAGCATAGGCATACCGATTAAAAGTAATTGGTCGATTCACATCAATAGCTGCAGGATCTATGCTTAAGAACCTGCCGATGACCGGATCATAGTATCGAGCGCCATAGTAAGAAAGGCCCGTGCTATCGTCGTGGAGTTTGCCGGTATAACTGATATGTTCTTCTTTTTCGTTTGTTTGATACACCTCTGTACCAAAAGGGCGGTAGCTTTGGCTTGGGTTCCATGATACCTGACCAGAAGCATTCACCTCTTGCAGTGGAGACCCTAAAATATCGTTATACAAATAGGTTGCATTGCTCGCCGTTGCTTTTTGCCCTGCTGCATGCGTTACCTCAGCCACTTTTTTATTATTCAGGTAAATATAATCAGTAACTTGATTCGTTTTTAGGTTCCATCGATAGAGCAATTGACTTTTACTGTTGTGAACTTCGAGTATCGTTTGATCGCCTTGTGTAATTTGAACTCGATTACCGTTCCCATCATAGTAATAATGAACATCAAATGACTGCCCAGTCAGTGGGTTTTTGCCATGCGCCGATACAAGTTGCATCGAATCATTGTAAGTAAATTCTTTGCTCGAACCATTATTACTAGTTATGTCCCCATAAGCATCATAGGTAAAGTTCTCACTGACATTTTTCGCACCCGAGGGTGTTGTCACCGTACCACTAACAGATTGCAATAGATTGTTGTTATAGGTGTAAAGCAGATTAGAGCCTTCGACCGTTTTAGCTGTTAAATTACCAAAAGCATCATAGACGAGGTTAGTTTTATGTCCTGCGACTGTTTGTGTAATCAACCAATTTTCTGGATTATAAGTAAATGTTTGGCTTCTTGATGGGACTAATACATTGCGGATGGCGCTTGTATTACCACTGCCGTCATAGCTATATGTTTGTTTAACAATCGGACTACCGCCTGCTGTCGTAACAGTCAGTGCATTATCCATTTGGCGATTATTTAAACCGTAAGCTGTTTTAAAATTATTACCACCAGTAAAGTCTTTTACTTTACTGTTTGGATAATAATGAACACTCTTAACAAAATCACCTGCTTTTCTTGCTAGACCTAATGGATCAGGGTTATAGCTTACAATGGTGTGATCTGGGTAAGTAATGCTTGATAAATGATTAAATCCATCATAGCTGTAGATAAATGACAGTGTTTTATCTATACCATTTACACAGTAACTCAATATGGCAGACGTTACATTATTATTTTTATCGTATTTATATGCCCAATTATCACCATTACTAACGGTTAATACTCTACCATCGGCATCATAGGTATACGTGACATTTTTATTGAGTGCCGAAGGAGAATATAGGACATTCGTTAATTTACCATCTTTATTATAACGATAAGCAACACCAGGAGAGCCTTTACCAATTTGTCGCCAAATCACTTGCCCAATTGCATTACGCTTATAGGTAGTTGTTCCTGTTTCAAGGTTATCAATGCTTGATCAAAAAAAGTGGCTATCATGATGGTAAACACGTGTGTAAGTTCCTTTGGAGTTAGAATAAGAGCCTTTTTGCCTGATAAAGTCTAGGCGGCCACTCACATCTCTTACCATATCAGTGATAACAGCACCGTTACCTTGATTAATTTCTGTTAATTGCTTGTCATCTGGATTGCCAAACGATTGGTATTTACTAAGTGTCGCAACACCTCTAGGGTCATCAACGGTAGTATGATCAATCGCATAATAATAGCGTGTGGTATAGGTGCCTGCCGTGTCAGGAAAACCAATATAACCATCACCTATTTTGTCTAATGCCACAGCAGCAGTACTAGTATGAATACGACCTAAAGGATCATGAGTCGTATAGATGCCCAAAGTCTGATCAGACATTGCTTTAGGGTCAACGCTATATGACCTAAAAATTTCACGCCCATACGCATCATAGCGAATTTCTTGTTTAGAAATGACAGTACTATTTGAGCCTGCATGAATTTCTATCTGTGTTGGCTTTCCAAAACCATTAACAGTAACGTACTTGCCGTAATAATTAGGTGTTTGTCCTTTATAAACAACATAATCTCCGACTTTTGGATAATTCCAATGAGTCGATGTAGTTAAACCTTGTGCAGGTATTGTTGTAACCAAACGAAACATATTGTCATATTGGTAGGATGTCTTATCCCCCATCGCATCCGTGACAGAGGCAACCGTGCCATCATTATTCACAACCCGATGGCTAACATGCCCTTCTGCATCTGTGATCGTTTGTGGCAAGCCCATTTTATAATCACTAAAGCTTGTGGTATAACCCAGTGCATTCGTCACTGTGGCTAAATTACCATGACTATAGGTGTATTTCGTTGTAACGCCATTAACTGTTTTGGAAGTTAAATTACCGCGGCTGTCATAAGTTAAAGAAGTCGAGTTAGCTACCCAACCACTTGAGTTTTTTATAACTTCACCCGCAGGCTTAAAAATCCAATTCGTTGTATCTTCGTGATAGCTTAATGTTTTGGTACGCGTCGTTATCGTTTGATCCGCTGCAAAATTTGCCCCAGCTAAACCTAACAGCACTAATGAAAGTGTAATTTTCTTTATCATTATTATTTTCCTTACACCGTATGCTTCACTGACGATTCAACTTCGGTTTTTGGATAACCATAGCTGTCAAAATCTTTAAATTCGGTGATATATTCCATGCATGACTGTGTTTTACAATCCCCACCGCGGCTAATCACTTGTTTTGTGAGTTCGGGCGCTTGAAGACTTGAGTCTGGTATTGTGTAACTTTGCCAAGTTTTATTAGTCATCTGGTATAAAATTTTTCCATCAGCACTGTAGAGCTTTTTAGATATTAAGAGTCCTGAACTCCACTCTGAAGAGCCAGGAAAAGTACCATCGAAATTAAATATCTGCTTTTTATCAGGGCCACTCACTGTTGTTACTGTATTGCCACCCGGATAAATATAATTGTATTTCCATGTACCAGATGTAACTCCAGGACCAGAATTAATTTGCGACGTTACACGATAACCATCGTAAGTGAAGCTAGACTTACCTCCATCAGGATAAACGATAGATTTTAACGGATAATAATATCCAGTTGATGGTTTATCACTATACTGTAACTGAAGCTTTGAGCCATCAGGATATGTGATACTATTTATTTTATAAATGTTGTTATGAAATACTGTTGTATACAGAATGCTAGAGCTAATCCCCCAAACTTCTTTATTATTCAAGTTTATTGACTGCAAAGTTCCCGATGCATTGTAAATAAAATTAAGGGTATTTCCACGATGATCAGTAATAGAAGAAAGAGATACAAAACCATTGCTATTTTTATAAGTATAATCGATTACTGTGCCGCCATTTGGGCTTATAACTTGCTTTAAATAAAAAGGCATTTCATATGCTTGTAAAGGGAAGCGATCTATATGTATCATTTTATACTGAATGCCTTTCGGTGTATAAATATAATACCAGATCGACCCATCAGCTAACCTATGAAAAACTGTTTTTAAACGATCCTTAGAAAAATAAGTGAGAGTCTGTGAACTTGCTTGGTCACTTTTTATAAAGGTATGGTTATAACCATAAAAATCTGTATAGGAAGCAACTGGATTTTTCATATCAAAAGTTACAACAGGTACAAGATCAAAATTCGTTCTGGATATCCCGGCACTCATGTACCCACAACTCAATCCACCACCATAGGATGGGCAAGTCAACCCCTGACTAACAGAATGAGAATTCAAAGAAAAATGTAAATTAACCCCATCATTTTCAGGAATATTAATAATAGGGATATTATAAGATAAAACTCCACTGTATGGATCTACACTGGTCAACTCTGTTTGCCCAACATGTGCTCTTGTGAGACTATTAGAGTTGTTCACTGAGTCATCACCACCCCCTAAAGCCACCAAACTCATAGGCTTTGTTGTTTTAGTGTCTTTATTATCTTTTTTTGTAATTTTCTGTGTGCTTTTTACTGGCTGGTGTTCAGTTTGAGCTTTATCATTGCTCGCCCACGCTAAAGCCACAACAAAGACCATAACACTCGCGGCGAGTGTTTTTACAACTTGTTTATGCATTATAATTGCAATTCCTTTACATTCTTAAGGATTTGTTAATTTGCTGCGGATTCTAACAGTCTAATAAGGTGAATACAAGCCTATCTTTGTGCTTTTATTACGCCTAATCTTTCTATAAATAACAATAGTTTCTTAAGTTTAGAGTTTTTAAGAATCAAGCTACCGCTTCAATTAAAAAATCACATTTATTAAACTAATTTTCTTCTTGAAGGCAATATGGCAATAGCTTGATGCGTTCGTCGCTAGTTTTTGCTGTGCTAATATTTTTAAATAGCGATTTTAGCTAGTGATCGGATGTTTTTCCATTAAGCTTACACGAAACACCCAAGCTATAAAGTACAACCGTCACTCTTTTTGCTTTTCTCTTAGCCTAAATTAGCGCTTACTATTGCAAAACATGATCCAAACCATATTCATCTCCCTCTTCATCGCTATTTTGACGATCAAAAAACATAACAGGAGACGTGGCTTTAAGCTCTTCAATCTGTGGCTTGCGGTCTGTGTAATGAGTGGAGTGATCATTAAAACTGACAAGATGCTCAATGGGTTCAAAACGAACACCACCAGCTTCACGTTGTACTTTGTATGCATAGCATGATTCTGCCTTTTTAGAATCGGCTTGTATAACAATACTGCCGTTAGCGGCCGCACAATTATCCTCTCTAAATGGAGCATGTGTATTGCTGATGCCAATATGGCAATCAAGTTCAAATTCATCATGGCTAAGGGCGAGCTGCCCCATTTCTCTACAAATTTCCACCCCATATCGCTGATTTTCTATTTGAAATATTGAACTTTCCTCATCATCTATATCTGCTGTTTCTGCTGAAATTCGGTGTGATCGGATAAATGGTGGATTTTCATGACTGTGGCTTCCATTTGGCTCATATAATATCGCTTTATTGTGTACACCCGCCTGATCAACATGCAGTATGCCCGCAACAATTTTAACATTATGCTCTTTCGCTAAACGCTTCAACTCAGCATCAACTTCTTTGAATTCATCCTCAGATAAATCGGCACATTTGCTTTCATCACTGTAGCGAGAGAAAAGATGTTCCGGTGTTACAATGAGCGAGCCTTCAGGCTGAGTAATCACAAAAGCTTTAAACCTAGCTATTTGTTCACTTACAGGCAACTGAGTAAATTCATCGAAGTTAGGTGAATATATGCGGATCATAATGGCTTGTCTAAAAGGTTAATCTGTGAACTATTGTACAGAGAAATATTAAACACAGATTAACTATAATAAAGCCCTGTTGACTAATATAAAAATATTATTTAAACTCTCAGCATCCAAGTTATTGCTTTAGAATAAATTTTCATAAAATAATGATTAATCATAATTATTAATAATCATATTCAACATATAAAGCTAATAGCTTACAACTTTAATTTAACTCTAAAGTCACTTACTACTTAAAGCTGCCTCCACAAGTTATATTGTTTTAGATTTACTAATGTGCCATCTATCTCCACTAACCTTTCCAATATTGCACTTCTAAACCAAAATAGTGACGATAAAAGTATCGCTTTTTAACTCTTATTTTTATAGACTTTTTTATTTTTAATATAAATTAAAACAAATATGTATTTTTTCTATACCAAATAAAATAAAACTCTTTACTAATTATCATATTTTTTATTTTTATTAACGCTAAGATCAACTTAGGTCACTAAAGCATGGATAAATACTATAACTTTTAACCACTTCATACCTGGACTTTAGTAACAGCTTTTGCTAGCATGATGCACTGGAAAAATCAGGAGAATAATCAGCCAATAATTAACCACCACATATTTTAATGAAGTATACTTACTTATTTATTTTTTTAGTTAAGTTTAAAATTTAAAAAGGATTATTATCTCATGAAAGTTATTACTCTTGCTACTGCTGCATTAACTCTTTCACTTGGCACAACAAATTTTGCTCAAACAGCTAAAAAAGAAGTAGTTTGGACACCTACATTTTATGCCATCCAACCTCGTACAGATGTAAAACATCCAGTATCAAAAGAATTCTGCTTAACACATATTCCCAATACACTGCGGACGACAATCTCTCAAATTAAAAATGGAGTTCAAGCTGAAAATGGTGTTTATATCAAATATCTTTCTTATACAACCACACACAAAAGTGGCCTAGGATTCAATATCGTTAATGCCGTCGTATGGACAGCAGATGCAAAGGGTAATAAAACATGGAGCTCGCCAATGAAAGAATACCAGCAGAATTTGTCCGATACCGGAGTGACGAACACCGTTTGGTCAACCGACCAATGCAAAGGAAAATTTATTGGCGTATCGAACGTTGATTAACTAAAAAATAATTTGGAGTGATCGCTAAACAACTAAAATATTAACCAAGATCACTCCCCTACTAATTATTTACTTAATATTAAAGATTATAAATTTCAAAAAAAGTATTTAAAATTTATTTTTTACCATACTTATTAAATTTATTCTTCCTTATCTTTTAGTGCTTATGGTCTTTCATACCCATGCAATAATAAGTAACGGTCCAAATTAATCTTTCTTAAACCACGACGATAACAGTTCACAATGTATTCAATCACCTGCTCACTTTCGTCATTATCACTCATGCCCAGCTCTATTGTTTCTTCACTGCCTTGATCATAATAAAAAACCAATAATTGCCCTTTGGCGATGACATTGTGAACTTTCTCAAAATCAATTTGTGATTCATGGTAATTAATCAACATAGCTCCCCTCCTTACTGTTCAAGTCTACCGTGATTGCACTTTTACGGTTGTTGTCAACAAACTCTCACATGCTGCATTAAATAAGGAAATCCACACCTTAAAATCATTCTAAATCACAAAAAATTATGAACAAGACCTAAACAGCAAAGAACTGGAACCTATTCATTAAAGACGGTCTAATCTTAATAAATTGGATGAAAAGCAACCTAATGTAATGCCATGATTAATATATATAATATCATGGTTGCGGTACATGCAACCCCGTGTTTCATATCCAGACCTTCTCAACGGCAGTGCCGTGTTTATAATCACTCTCAAGCACAAAAGAATCAACTTAGGAGATAAACTTATGAGCACCCAAAAACCATTAGCAATTATCACCGGCGCAAGTTCAGGGATAGGCCGAGCAACAGCTATTGCACTCGCAAAGGCCGGTCATCCACTATTACTCATTGCTCGCCGTGTTGATGTTCTAAATGCATTAAACTTACCAAACACCATCGCTGCACACGTCGATGTTACTGACCTTGCAGCGCTGAAAGAAGCAGTAAATCATGCTGAAAGTGAATACGGCCCAGCAGATTTATTAATCAATAATGCTGGCGTTATGCTGCTTGGCCAAATTGATGAGCAAAATCCAAGCGAATGGCAAACCATGCTGAACGTTAATGTTCAAGGTGTATTAAACGGTGTCCATACCGTCATTGCTAATATGAAATCACGTAACAGCGGCACGATTGTTAACATCAGCTCAATTGCTGGGCGCAAAACCTTTCCAGCACATGCGGCCTATGTTGGCACGAAATTCGCGGTTCACGGTTTAACTGAGAATATTCGCGAAGAAGTTTCTTCAAGTAATGTCCGCGTGATTACGATTGCCCCAGGTGCAGTAGAGACCGAACTGCTCAGCCATACAACTTCTGATCAAATTAAGGATAACTATAATGATTGGAAAAAGGAGATGGGAGGTGTTTTAGCAGCGGAGGATGTCGTTAACAGCATACTCTTTGCTTATCAACAGCCTCAAAATGTATGTATTCGTGAGATCGTACTTGCTGCAACTCGCCAGCAAGCCTAAAGACAGTTACAGCAAAAATAAAATTAAAAGTCACTTGCAGGCCAATAAATATTGGCCTGACCGGTGATAGACATCGCCTAATCGCTGCTCTAGACTAGATGCCAAAGAGAATAAAACATATGGAGCTAGCGAATGAAATCACGTGCTGCAATTGCATTACAAGCCAAAGAACCCCTCATTATTGATGAGATCGATGTTGGCGCCCCCGAACAAGGTGAGGTTCTCGTCCGTCTCGTTGCCACCGGTGTCTGCCACACTGACGCTTACACTTTATCGGGCATGGACCCCGAGGGAATATTTCCGGTTATTTTAGGTCATGAAGGAGCTGGTGTTGTCGAAGAAGTCGGCCCAGGAGTGACTTCACTCAAACCCGGTGATCATGTGATTCCACTGTATATTCCAGAATGCGGTACCTGTAAATTTTGTTTATCTGGCAAAACGAATTTATGCCAAAGTGTTCGTGAGACCCAAGGCAAAGGCTTAATGCCAAGCGGCACAAAACGCTTTAATTATAACGGTCAAGATTTATTCCATTATATGGGTACTTCAACTTTTTCAGAATATACCGTCATTCCGGAAATTTCTCTGGCAAAAATCAATAAAAATGCGCCGTTAGATAAAGTTTGTTTGCTCGGTTGTGGCATTACCACAGGCATCGGTGCCGTACTCAACACAGCAAAAGTAGAAGCTGGAAGCACGGTTGCGGTCTTTGGTTTAGGTGGCATCGGTTTAAGCGTCATTCAAGGGGCCCTTCTCGCTAAAGCAGAACGCATTATCGCCATTGACATCAATGAAGATAAATTTGAATTTGCCAAGCAGCTCGGCGCCACTGATTGTATTAACCCAAAAGATTACACACACTCCATTCAAGAGGTCATCACCGAGATGACTGAGGGTGGCGTTGATTATTCGTTTGAGTGTGTTGGCAATACGGAGCTGATGCGCTCAGCACTCGAATGCTGTCACAAAGGCTGGGGAGAGTCCGTCATTATCGGCGTCGCCGGCAGCGGGCAAGAAATATCAACACGGCCATTTCAGCTCGTGACAGGTCGCGTCTGGAAAGGCACTGCATTTGGTGGCGTCAAGGGTCGCAGCCAATTGCCTGATTATGTAGAACGTTATATGCGTGGTGAAATCAAAGTCGATGAGATGATCACTCATACCATGCCATTAGAAAACATCAATCACGCCTTTGATCTAATGCATCAAGGCCAAAGCATCCGCTCGGTTATCCAATTCTAAACAATTTTCCCTATAAATTAACCAAAAAAAAAGGAGCATAAAGCTCCTTTAATTTTTAGCAAACAGTACAGAGTTTAGGCAGGCAATATAGTCTCTTTTTTTGTAGCCGTAACATCTGCATTGATATAACGCGTTAACATCGGAGCTGCAATAAGAGTAATAACAGCAATAACAAAGGTAACAACACCAATTTGTAAAAAGACATGAGAGTACACTGGCAATGTTTGAATAGCTCCCGTTACCCCCTTAGGTGCTGCAGTCAATCCAGCAACATGACCTGCAATCATTGAAGCAACCGCTGAAACTAAAAACCACACTCCCATCACTAGCCCCATCAATCGTTGCGGCACTAGCTGAGCAACCATCGCTAAGCCCAAGCCACTGATCATCAACTCTCCTACGCTTTGAAATAAATAACATAGAATAATCCAGCTCGAAGAAACAATACCATGTACATTGGCAAACTTAGCACCTAAAGGTAGGACAAGAAAGCCAAACGCACATAAAAACATACCAATAGCAAACTTAAATGGCATTGCTAAATCTTTACCCTTAGTACCAAAATGTGAGTAAAAGTACGCCAAAATAGGGCTAGCAACAACAATCCAAAAAGGGTTCAACGCTTGAAAAGAAATAGGATTAATTGGTATACCAAAAATACTGTGCTCAACATTATTAATCGCAAAAAAGTTAAGCGATGTAGGCATCTGCATATATAACACAAAGAAAACAATTGCAATCAGCATTAGAATAAAGGCAACAATCATCTTAGTTTGATAGCCTGTGTTCTCACGCGCGGTTTCATAAAAATAATACAGCACCACAGCAGTGACAATAACTCCTAATACCCAATGGGCAACCCCTAAATTCCTAAGCAGGAATGACGAGACAAAAACACCGATCACAGAGCCAATAATAACGACTAATAGCTTATTGAAATTCAATTTTTTCATGCCTGCTTCTGAGCCAACATGAGCGACCCAATGACGACAAAGCATGTAATTGATTAAGGCAACCACTAAGCCAACACCACTCAGAATGTAAGCGACACTCCAACCAAAATGTGAACTGACGACCGGAACAAAGGCTGTAGCAAAAAAAGACCCAATGTTCACTGCCATATAATACATCGTAAATGCGCCATCAAGCTTAGGATCACCTTCTTTGTAACACTTAGAAAGCAGACTAGATGGATTCGCTTTAAATAAGCCGTTACCAATACAAATAGTTCCGAGCGCGGTGAAAACCAAGTGAGAAAAGTGAGCAGAAGCTGCGAGAAGAAAATAACCAATTGCCAGGGTAATTGCACCTAAGACCATTGTCCGCTTCGTGCCTAATACCCGATCGCCAATATAACCGCCAATACTAACAAAACCATAGACCAGCGCCATAAAAGCACCCATCACAGAAAAGGACTCAGTATCACTCATACCGAGGCTTTTCACAAAATACACCGCAAGCAATGCTTGCATGCCGTAGAAACCAAAACGCTCCCACATCTCCACAAAGAAGATCATATAAAAGGGTTTAGGTTGTTTAAAGTTTTCTAGCATTGAAGACATAAAGAGAAATACCTTTTGTTACCTGACACATATGTGGAGCCTTTATCGCCACAAAAGCTGATCTAAAGAAAATATCGTTAAAAATTAATCAACAGAGAAACGTGAAATATTGTTTCTTCATTATTAAAATCTACATTTTTTACACCCACGGCCACTATTCTTAGCATAGTCTGAAAGATAAATCCACTTTATTCACCATAGAATTTATGCCGCACCACAAACTGAAAGGACATGATCAACCTTAAAAAGTCATGTAACTTACTAATATCTAATACTTTTTATTTTAACTAACAACAAAAACAAGTTTTAGTTATAAACTATGAGGCATTAATTAAAAGTAGACTGTTAAGTTTTATTAAACAAAATACAGTTCTACATTAAAACCATTCAGGTAATCATATGATAGTAAAGATATTTTTATTTTCATCGATTCTTTTGATTACGATTTATCTATTGATAACGATTTTTGTGTCCTACAAAAAGATCGCTATCAAACGAATCCATTGGGAAACCTTAAAACTGCCCTCTTCTCCAAATTACTGTCTACTCACCCCAAACTCAAATAGTTACGATATTCAGAACAGTAGAGTAATGTACAGTCCTCAATTAAATTGCTCAATAGCAAAATTAGAACAAACTCTCATAGCAATCACCCAGCACGAGCCTAGACTAAAACAACTAAAATGTAACGCTCATGACAGCGCTCAACAGCACTATATACAGCGTAGTTTACTGTTTCGTTTTCCTGATCTTATTACGATTGAGTGCCACCCAATCAATGCGAGTACGTCTACATTCACCTTATACAGCCGATCTATCTATGGCTATAGTGACTTTGGTGTCAACAAACGTCGGGTGGAAAACTACCTGAAAGTCCTTACAAAGGAGCTTACAATCATTGAACCCACAAAATAGTAGTACAGAATTAAAACTTATACTGAGTACTTAAACTAACGCCATTGAGCAATAAGCAACGACCCTCACAGTTTTCTTGATCTGATAAGGATTTTGAATTTTCTATCTTATTGTTTTTATTATAAAGACCATTTAAACCTAATTGCACAGAGGTGCTTGCAGAAATATTCGCTCCCACCCCCATATTAACTTCAACAGGGCTTGATTTTCGCTGGCTTTGATTTAAAGGTGCTGAAGAAGACGTTGATTGTGATTGATTATTATTCTGTTGATGAAAATACAGATATAAGGGTTCAGAGTTGGCTTGAGCATTATTTTCAGCCTGACTAGATAAAATAACAGAAAAGACAAAACCGCTATTGATTAAAGTTAACCGCAGTGATTTCTTAAATAAAGGAGTAATTCGAGAAAGGAAAGATGCCACCATGCCCATATCTTAACATAGAGCTAGCCCTGCTTTCAAACAAGAAAGATGGCGTCCCCTAGGGGGTTCGAACCCCTGTTACCGCCGTGAAAGGGCGGTGTCCTAGGCCACTAGACGAAGGGGACAGGAAAAAATGGTGCCGGCACCAAGAGTCGAACTCGGGACCTACTGATTACAAATCAGTTGCTCTACCAGCTGAGCTATACCGGCAACGGAGTGGTATTTTACTGATTTTTAATTAAACTGCAAGCTTTTTTTGATTTTTTTTCTGAAAATATGCCACCATGCCTTCAAAAACAAGTCCTGGGCGATAATCAGCTTCAAAGTTTAGCAAAGCCTGAAGTTGCTCTGCATCCCCTCCGGTGAGAATAAAACGTAAACCCTCTTCAAAGGCCTGTTGAAGGTCTTGCGCCACACGATCTAGCGTCGCCACTACAGAATAAAAGCTTCCAGCAAAAACAGCATCACGAGCATTTGTTGCTAAAAAACCATCTTCTGAAAACCCTTGGCCATGATCCCCTAACAACTCTGTTAGTTTCTGACCACGCGCTTGCGCTGCCACTAAGTGCAACTGTTTTAAGCCAGCAAAGGATAAGCCGCCGATATGCTGTCCTAGGTTGTTTAACACATCAACAGTAATACGTGCACCACAGTCAATAATACACACCGGCAGACGCTCATTATGCAAAGCGAGCATAGCAAGCCAGCGGTCAGCTTCTAACTCTTCAGGATAGCTATAACCATTAAAGATGTTCAACGCTTCTTCATCAGCAACAATAAATTCAGCAGCGATTTGCCAATGCTTCCAAATTAAATATTCCAAACGCTCTTGCGTGCTTTTCTCACCAACAAAAGCAATACAAACACTATCTGCATCAGCTAACTCTTTGCTTTCTAATAAATAAAAAATATGATCCGCAGAACCGTGATGTTCTAACGCACCTTGCTGCTGTAGCGAGCCATTTTGAGACCTCGCCCATTTGACTCGTGAAAGTCCAATATCTAACAATAATTTCATAGGGTCCTCACACTGACCTCGCCATAGGAAAAGTTGCGCAAACCCTGTGATGTTTTCACTAATAAGCGGCCCACACCATCGATTCCCTGCGCAATTCCTGTTACAGCATCATGATTTAATTTGACGATGACGTCTCGTCCACACAGTGCATCATAACGCTGCCATTCAGTTAAAAACGGGTCAAAACCTTTCTCAGTTAATTCATTAAATGCTGCACACATCTCGCTTAAAATAACAGCAGCCAGCTGATTTCTTGAGATATCTGCATTTTTGATGATCTCTTGCACATCTGCGCAAGGCTGATCAATTTGAGCTCTATCTTCATTAGATAAAGCCACATTTACAAATAGCCCGATCACCGCATGACAATACGAAAAGTCTTGCACTGAACTCTCTACCAGCACACCACCTAACTTTCGCCCATCATACTGTAAATCATTCGGCCATTTTAATTGCACACCCTCACAGCCCAGTTTTTTTAAGCTTCGGGCAATACAGATTCCAACAACTAAGCTAATGACTGAAAAATCGAACAATCCGGCCTGAAAAGTCCACACGACAGACCCCATCAGACATGAGTTAATCCCAGCATGATGCGCACGTCCACGACGTCCACGCCCAGCGGTCTGCAACTCAGCAAAACAAGCTTGCGGCTGCTTATTGCCTTGCTGCACTTGCTTTAACAATACATTGTTCGTCGAATCAGTCACACTGAGCACCTGTACAGACGCTAATTCTGAACGTGCCTGCACAGAAAGTTGCTCAGTCATTTTTTTTGCATTTAAGAGGTTAAGGGGCTTGATTAAGCGATAGCCTCGACCAGGAACTGATTCTATATTAAGGCCGAGCTCTTTTAGCTGTTTCAGTTGCTTCCAAACCGCAGCACGACTGACACCCAGCACTGCGCCTAAGTCTTCACCTGAGTGAAACTTACCATCAGCCACTAGTTCCAGAATCGCACCTAACTTCTTCATACAGATCCACTATATTTCTTAAGCGGTCGATTATACCGAAAAAAATAGCTGTTGTCTTAACTGCTTAAACTCTGGGACTCGACTTTTTCAAAATCACCACTTCGCTCTTGCTCTTGTTTTGCCACCACAGTCGTTGCAAAAATATCACCAGCAACATTGGTCATGGTCTGCATCATATCATTCAAGCGATCAACGCCGACAATCAAGGCAATGGCACCTAAGGGCAAACCTAATGAGTTCATCACCGCACCCATCACAATAATGCCAGAACCTGGAACCCCTGCCGCGCCCATCGCGGTTACTACAATAGTCAGCACAAGAGTAATATAATCTGAGATATTAAGATGCACACCATAAAAATTAGCCGCGAAAATCGTCGCCGCACTGACATAAATCGATAAACCATTTAAGTTAAAGTTTGCACCTAACGGCAATAAAAACTGAGCAATCTCGCGAGGTACCTTTAAATCCGTCGTAGTTGTTTCTATAGAAACAGGTAAAGTCGCCGCACTACTGGAAGTCGTATAGGCAATCGACATCGGATAACGAATTTTTTTAAAGAAGGCGAGAGGCTTCATCCGCATGAGATTCAAGCCACCGCCATAAACAATCGCCATATGTAAAATGCAAGCGAGGTAAACAGCAAAAACCAGCTTCACCAACGACCATAACACTCCTAAGCCGAATTGGCTGAAAAACCCAAGCACTTAGTGCAAAGACACCATAAGGTGCAAACGAAATCACAATTCCAGCCAAGCGAAAAACAACATGTGTAAAAGATTGAAAGAAGTTCACAACAGGAGCGGCTTTCTCACCGGCCTGCTTTAAAGCGATCCCTAACAAAATTGCAAACACAATCACCTGTAAAATATTGCCGTCCACGAATGCCTTTAAAGGATTGGCAGGAATCAGCTGACTAATAAAATTTTGCCATTTAATATGGTGTAGCTCTGGAACTTGCTGGAGCTGATGCGCATAGGCAAGGCCAGCGCCCGGATGAACTACAGCCGCTACGCTAATGCCAATAATGGCCGCGAGCACCATAGTCATGGCATAAAGTGCAATCGCACGCAGGCCAACGCGTCTCATTTTATTACCATCGCTAACGCTGGTAATCGCCGAGACAATCGCGATAAACACCAACGGCATAACGATCATATTAATACCGTTAATAAATAGATCGCCAAAAGGCTTTAAAAATTCAGCGCTGCTTTTAAAGACTAAACCAAATAAAGCACCTAAAATTAGCCCCAAGATCACTTGCTGCCAACTCTTCAAGCATCGCCATAAACGTATAGGATAAGAAATAGAAAATAAAATTTGCTTCACTTTGCAAAACCACAAACATCAAAATTTGATATTTTGATACAGTTTTGAACAAAAAGATAGAACCAAGTGCACTTATGTTCTCCTACCATCAACCTTTTTCTAGCATCATCACGACTTTTGTACAAGGTTGCCACGCTAAGCTCGCAATCTGATAAGCCCTCACAGAACTATCGTTTAGGTAAATTGAATCAGGGGTATTAACCTACCACGTTGATTAACAAGCGCTTAGCCATGCCAAGAACGATAAACAATGGGAAAGCTTCAACAAAGCTACCCTTATAAAGAAATTGCGATTTTGACATTTAAATTTAATTAAAATTTAAAAATAAAATAAAATATTGTTTATAACTATATTTAATTTCTATCAGGTTGCTTTAAATTAAACAATGAAACTTAGAAGATCTCATAATTGAGCTAATAATTAAACTAGGCACAGAATAACACTCTTTCGCCTTCCATATTTTACAGAGAAGCCAAGATGCCAATTGATCAGAGCTCTATTTGCTCAAAGCTCAGCCAATATTCAAAATCAGTACCAGTATTAGATTCTGGCGAGGAGTTATATACACACGGCTTTTGTTACTCTTTTGCTTATGTATATGCTTTTATGGTTTTTATAGGCAAGGGACCATGGTTTAAAGACGCTCTGAAAAAAAATAGATGAGTGGGATGGAGAAAGGGCCTCTTTGCAGGAGTATACCACTCTTAACGGTCAAGATGAGGGAATAACCTTAGAGATGCTGTTTGAGCGTATTTCATCCTACATTCTGTTTGGTTATCGTGTAGGGTCTTTATTCCCTGATAGTAAAGATCCTTCGGCTGCTTTCTTGGATAACTTTGAAGCAATTGACCCTGCTTCGGGCCGAGTTTTGAAAGTTACTCAAGATAATTGCGTGGTAATCGCTGCAAATTGGAGCGATGAAAATTTACACGCTTTGCTAACTCCACAAAATTTCAAAAAAGAATATGTGTACCTTAGGGGGAGGCTATCATAGATGTGCCATATGGTGCCAAGATAATAAATTTTACTTTTATGACCCTAACTTTCAACAAGGGGAAAAAGTATTTGAATCGCTAAATGACTTAATTCCCACTTTAAGAAGAAGTCTATCTTGCTCATTTTCAATAAATTTAATCTCTTTAAAAAGAGAAAATCTAGCAGCGTTACGTATTTTCAATAAGTTTGAGTTGGAGTTAAAGCACTTAGAAGGTTTAGGCTTTCATGCATTAGCACGTTACCCAAACTTACTAGGTCAAGCTTTAGAAGTGCTAAGCCACACATTAGAAAATGCCGCGACGGAACAACAAAAAATACAACCCTTTTTAACTATTTGCCAAGCTGATAGAAAAGGCCAGACAGGACTTCATCGATTAGTATTATGCAGCAGACCTGATTTAGTGGAGAAATTCTTCGCATTAGCAACTACTGATCAGCAAAAGTCCAGATTACTCTTGTCTCTTTACCAACGTGATGATAAGAATTGTACATGGTTTCATAAGTTGATGTATCATACACCGCAATCAGCAAAAAACAGCTTTAGAACTAGCAACTACTGACCCACATAGATCAAGCCTCACCACAGCCCTATGCGAAACTGATGATCGTGGCCATTCAGGGCTTTACTTATTATGTCTTTATGCGCCAGATCTAGTGAGCAATGCTTTACAAATGGCAAGAACCACCGATAAAAGAAAGCGTATGGCCTTAACTCTTTGTGAAATTAACAAAGAAAACTGGACGCCTCTGCATCTATTATATTTTCATTTTGATAAACGTTTAGCGCAAGTATTGGAAGGCATTCCCTTTACTGAGCAACAGAGAATATGGCTTAGTTCAGTTCTTTGCATGGCCAAAAATGATAAACAAATTAAAGAAAACCATGAGCTGAGAAAAATTACTAAAGCTTTCCAGAAAAGAGATTTGGATCTATCTAAATATTGGCCGCACTTGCGAGATAAACCAAGGCCGTTAGATTGGATAACCAATGAGTTAATGAACACTAGTTTGGATGAGGCGAAAGCAAAAACAAGTAATTCATTAAAGAAGCGTATGGCAGATGATCTAAAAAGAGAAATAAGATATGGCAGCAAAAGCATGGTTTTTACTTTTTTAACCGCTGTTCGTGTAATGTCACACCATAAATTCAGATTTCGCAGTACGACTACAAAGAAGACTAATGCATATATAGCTATGGAACCTTATGTCAGAGTACTTAAAGAGCTTTTAGGTGTTAGTGACTCTGACTTGTGTGCTGCTATGAAAAATAAGGGGCATTTAGCTAATGGTTGTTATATGACATACTCTCAATTTAGACAAAAAACAAATGATAAATCCAAACAGTTGTTAGTAACGCAGACTATGGAAGGCTGAGCTTGTAGCCCTTTTTAAAACGTTCTTCCAGTTGCAGAGCACATTTAAACAACCCAATGATGAACAATTAGGTAATCATCCTCCCTTAAAATAGAACAAGTGATAAGTGGAATCTTCTGCTAAATTAACAGCAGTTAAACAACTTTCTAAAACTTCGAGCTAAGGTCTTACAATTTTCAT
>NZ_MDTU01000001.1:2057426-2081308 GCF_001720395.1 Piscirickettsia litoralis | reverse complement strand
AACTTTTTGAATTTTCTCTTCTAAGCGATGGATATACACCACTAACGCCTTAGTAATTAGGACCGACAGCGCAAAACTCACTATCCCCGAATGCATGGTCACCTCAGCAATTGCACCAAGCTTCACAACAACAACCATCACGGCAACAATAAAAACATCCAACATCGACCATTTGCCGATGCGCCCAAGCCAGGTTAACCAACGATGACTCGTTACCAAGCTACCGAAAAACCAGATATACACCAGCAATACCAGCTTTACCAAGGGCAATATCAATGAGAAGAGCGCAATGATCACGCCAAGAAAGAAATTACCGGTTTTAAATAACGTAACTATAGATGAGATCAGCGAAACCGTATTTTCAAACACCCAAAACTTCTCAACCGATACCATGGGCATGAAAACACCATAACTCAAAGCGACAAATGAGACTAAGAGTGAAAACGTAACAATAAAGGTCTGACGTTTAGATGAGTAATCAAATAAGCTTCGAGGGAGCTGGCTCACCTTTGTTGGTAATTTTGTCGTCATAGCTCCCCTTTTTTTCTAAATCACTGTGATGCTTTACATGCCAGGAGGCATCATGCCTTTCATACTGCGCATCATTTTCATCATGCCACCCTTGCCTGACATTTTTTTCATCATTTTTTGCATTTGTGCAAATTGCTTTAACAGTCGGTTCACCTCTTGCACTTGCGTACCAGAACCTGCCGCGATACGGCGCTTACGTGAACCTTTAATAATTTCAGGCTTCTGACGCTCACCTTTCGTCATTGAATTAATGATCGCCTCTAAGCGCTTAAAACTTTTATCATCGACCTGTGATTTGATTTTATCAGACATATTGCCCATGCCCGGCAGCTTATCAATCAAACCTGACACGCCACCCATGTTTTCCATTTGCTTGAGCTGATCACGAAAATCATCGAGATCAAACTTCTTACCTTTGCGGATTTTTTTAGCAAGTTTTTCGGCTTGGTCTTTGTCGATGGATTTTTCAGCCTGCTCAACCAAGCTGACCACATCCCCCATACCCAAAATGCGCGAAGCCATTCGCTCTGGATGAAACGGATCAAGAGCTTCGGTTTTCTCACCCATCCCCAAAAATTTAATGGGTTTGCCGGTAATATGACGAACCGATAACGCTGCACCACCACGGGCATCGCCATCAACTTTAGTCAAAACAACACCAGTTAAAGGCAAGGCATCATTAAAAGCCTTAGCAACATTAGCCGCATCCTGACCTTGCATGCAATCCACAACGAACAAGGTCTCTACCGGATTAATCGCACTGTGAACGCGACGAATCTCATCCATCATCTCATCATCAATCGCCAAGCGACCGGCAGTATCAATGATAACCACATCTTTAAATTGGCGCTTTGCTTCACTGATCGCATTTTCAGCAATAACGACTGGATCTTCATTAGCATGGCTTGGGAAAAAATCAGCTTGCACTTGACCAGCAAGCGTTTCTAATTGCTTAATCGCCGCTGGTCGATAAACATCGGCACTGGCAACTAAAACTGATTTTTTCTTCTCTGTTTTTAAGAATCGAGCCAGCTTGGCAACTGTCGTTGTTTTACCCGCCCCCTGCAAACCGGCCATTAAAATCACTGCCGGCGGCTGCGCATTTAAGCTTAAGTCTTCATTGACCTCCCCCATCAAGTGAGTCAGTTCATCATTAACGATACCAATAAAAGCTTGGCCTGGCGTGAGACTTTTGAGGACTTCATGGCCTACCGCTTTTTCACGCACACGCTTGACGAAGTCTTTGACGACAGGCAAAGCAACATCCGCTTCTAAAAGCGCCATGCGCACATCACGCACCGCTTCTTTAACGTTATCTTCCGTCAAACGGCCCTGGCCGCGGATTTTCTTTAGTGTAGTCCCTAAACGATCACTTAAACTTTGAAACATCATCTAATCCAAAACATTATCGGCCTAACCTAGGCAAATTCGACTTACCGCTTGCCGCGCCTCGCTTGCTGCGCCTCGCAAATTAAAGTATAAAGAAGGTGGATTATAAACGCTATGCGCAAGAAACAAAACCTAAGCGTTCAAAATCACAGCGAAAAGCACAACCCGCTTAAATAGCCATTTCAGACATATTTAAGCCAATAACACTATGATATGTTCAAGAACACGATCCTAAAGGACAACAGATACCAGTGAACCACATACCACTTTCAATACTTGCCTTAATCCTTGTATTACTAATTTTAATTTCTGCATTTTTCTCAGGCTCTGAAACCGCGGCAATGTCACTCAACCGCTTTCGCCTGCGCCATTTAGCCCGCTCAGGTAAGCGCCCGGCAAAGCGGCTACAAAAACTACTCTCTCGCCCAGATCGCCTCCTCGGTGTTATTTTACTTGGCAACACCTTTGCTAATATCTTGGCTTCAGCGGTCGCCACTGTCATTGCTGATCGTTTATTTGGTGATATCGGTATTGCTATCGGCACCATATTACTCACCATCGCCGTGTTAATCTTTGCTGAGGTCACGCCCAAAACATTTGCAGCGCTGCGCGCAGAAAAATTCTCTTTTGCAGTCTCTTCCCCTCTGACCTTATTACTTAAACTCTTTTATCCGGCAGTTTGGCTGATCAATACAGCCGCCAGCATCATCTTGCTTCCTTTTGGCATCCGCGAAAAAACCCTTAAAGATACCCTATCTCGTGAAGAGCTACGCTCTGTCGTTAATGAAGAAGGTCTACGCATGCCTTCGCGTCACAAACACATGTTGCTTAGTGTTCTCGACCTTGAGAAGGTCGACGTTGACGATGTCATGGAACCACGCAACGAAATCATTGGTATCGACCTCGATAGCCACTTAGACCAAATCAAACAAGAACTATTACAAAGCAAATATAATCATCTGCCATTATACCGAGATGACATTGATAATATCATCGGCATTTTATCAGTCAGAAAATCACTGACTTTACTGGCCCAAGGTCAATTTTCTAAAGAAAACCTAGAGAAGCTCGTTGAACCTCCTTATTTTATCCCGGAGGGCTCCCCTTTATATGGTCAGCTCATCAATTTCCAGCGTACTAAAAAACACATTGGCCTCGTTATTGATGAATACGGCGATATTATCGGCCTCATTGCTTTAGATCATATTCTCGATGAAATTGTTGGTGATTTTTCTAAAGAAGCCCTCGCCAAACACAAACAAGTGCGCCGTAGCAAAGACAACAGCTATATGGTTGAAGGCAGTGTTAATATTCGCGAGCTTAATAAATTACTCAATATAGAGCTGCCCACAGATGGGCCGAAAACACTCAACGGCTTGATCGTCGAATATTTAGAAGATATCCCAAGCGCTCAAGCGTGCGTTAATATTCAAGGTTATATTCTCGAAGTACTGTCCATCCAGGACAATTTGATCAAAACTATTAAAGTACACCCCCGACCACAAACAACGGCTTTAGACCATTAGGCATTAATATAGTTATGAACTTCCAACAGCTACTCGACATTTTACTGCACCTAAGTGACCACCTCGCACAAATCTCAGCAGAATACGGTCTGTGGATTTACGCCATTCTCTTTTTAATCATCTATTGTGAGACAGGGCTTGTCGTTACGCCATTTTTACCCGGCGACTCATTGCTCTTTGCCGCAGGCTCCGTCGCAGCTCTTGGCAGTATGGATGTTCACTTGCTCACCCCCTTATTGGTCACCGCCGCATTTCTCGGTGACAATACCAATTACTTTATCGGTCGGATGGTCGGCCCCAAAGTCTTTCATTATGACAATAGCCGCTTTTTCAAAAAAGCCTATCTTGATAAAACCCATGGCTTTTATGAAAAATATGGTGGTAAAACCATCATCCTTGCACGCTTTATCCCCATTGTCAGAACTTACGCCCCCTTTACCGCAGGCGTTGGCACCATGAACTATCGCTACTTTGCTAGCTATAGCATCGCAGGTGCTATTTTATGGATTGCTTTATTTACTTATGCAGGTTTTTGGTTTGGCAATATTCCTGCGGTTAAGCAGCACTTTTCCATCGTTGTTCTTGTCATCATTGCCTTGTCTGTCTCGCCAATTGCGATAGAATGGTTAAAGCACAAGCGAAAACAGAGAAAAGCACAGTGAGCAATAAGGACATTCGCCAAACTTTCGGTTTAAAACACCCGATTATTCAAGCCCCCATGGCAGGCGGCGCAACAACACCAGAATTAGTCAGTGCCGTTTGCAACAATGGAGCGTTAGGCTCTATCGGTGCAGGGTATCTTTCCCCGATCGCCATCAGCGAACATATTCACGCAACTAAACAACTTACCAGCAAGCCTTTCAATGTTAATTTATTTGTTCCTAGTCCCTTTAATGCTGATAGAAAACAATTACAACACATGCAAGAAATACTTGCTCCTTTATACCAGCAATTAGGCCAACCTGCGCCCGATGATCTGCCCAAGCGCTTTGAACAAAACTTTCATCACCAAGTTGAAACTTTATTACGTGAGAAGATTCCAGCATTTAGTTTTACCTTTGGCATCCCCGACAGTGAAATTCTAAAAGAGTTTAAAAAGCAAAATAGCATTATTCTCGGCACAGCAACTTCTGTTGAAGAAGCCGCATTACTTGCCGAATCTGTCGATATGGTTGTCTTGCAAGGCGCTGAGGCGGGCGGGCATCGAGGTACTTTTATCGGTCGTGAAGAAGATGCTTTAACACCCATTTTAAGCCTCATTAAACAGGTTCAAAGCGAAAACATTAAATGCCCACTGATCGCTTCGGGGGGAATTGGTCGCTTTGACGACATCAAACACGTTTTAAAGGCCGGCGCAATCGTCGCGCAAATTGGTACGCTCTTTTTAAGCTGTGATGAATCCGGCATTGCCTCTTGCTACAAACAGCGCCTCATTGAAGCAGAACACGACTGTACAGCACTAACGCGCGCCTTCTCAGGTAAACTCGCTCGCGGTATTTTCAATCAATTTACCGAAAAGCTAGAAGGTATAAAGCCTCTTGATTATCCGGTGCAAAATGCGATGACCCAACCTTTACGTAAACTCGCCAGTTCACAAGAGCACAGTGAGTACATGTCATTATGGGCAGGTCAATCACTCTCACATTGCCATAAAGGCTCTGTTCAAAAGCTCATCAAAACACTAACCCAACCGACCTAGACATCATACAACACGATAAACAGATAAACAGTGCATAACAGAACGCACTTTGTTAAAATGCCCGCTTGCCAATTTGATCACAGTAGGAATAGCCCATGCCGCAGTATGACTCAGTACAACGCTTTTTATTTAATGACACGCCTGTCCGTGGTCAGCTCATTCACCTAAATCAAAGCTTTCGTAATGTCATCAAACAGCACAACTATCCACCCTTCATTCGTAACCTGCTAGGCGAGGCCCTTGCGGTAACAACACTTATGCGCAATACCGTCAAATTTGAAGGTAAAATCACCCTACAACTTCAAGGCAATGGCCCTCTGAAAATGCTGGTAGCTCAGTGCAATGACAAATTAGAGTTTCGAGGTGTCGCCCATTTTGACGAAAATAAAGTGACTCATGACCTCAAGCAATTATTAGGACAAGGCCACTGTGTTATTACTATGGAGCCAAATAATAGCACTGAGCGCCATCAAGGTATTGTCGCCTTAACAGGTAACACATTAAGCGCCTGTATAGAGCATTATTTTAAAAATTCAGAGCAACTGGCCACGCGTATTTGGCTTGCAAGTAATGCTGATAGTGTTAGTGCTTTATTATTGCAACAGCTCCCCCACGATAATAATCAAGAATCTGCACGTATGTGGGAACATCTGACGACGTTAACTGAAACAATTACTGATGAAGAGTTATTAACACTGGATAATGAGAGATTACTTTATCGCCTTTTTCATCAAGAACAAGCCCGCTTATTTCCAGCCGAAGACGTTAATTTTAAGTGCCAATGTTCAAAAACACACTTTATTACTGCATTAAAAACACTTCCCCCTCAAGAATGTGATGATTTATTAAAACAAAATGGTCATATTGAAATGACCTGTGATTATTGTAATCAGCAGTATCGCTTTAGCGCGCAAGACTTAAAGATCAACAACAACTAAAAACGTGATAAAAAACTCGGGTTTATTTTCATAAACGCAAAGTTGGTGCTAAGCTTCTAAGAAAATAAGCCAAAAACATTACAACGATGTTGACCGCAAAAAAAATGTATTAAAATCAATGAGATGCATACCATTCGACAGCTTGAAGGTATGGATATTTTCGTGCAAAATGATGCCTTTCATGATATGTTAAGCTACTTGTTAATCGTCATTTTGCTGTACGATATTGAACAATTGAGACTTGAGCAACAGGAAGCGATAGCTTCATAACAATAAAATAGGATTATGGATATGGAAGCAGCAGAAAAAAAAGTATATCGATACGCCAAACCTAAAGGCGACGATACAAACTCCCGAATTTCACCTACGTTCTTCTTTATTTAGTGTTCGTAACCGTTCACAAAAGCGTAAGCAATATAGCAGCGAAAACATGACCGCCACAGATCATTACAATATTAAAGTGAGCGGTGAGCAACTTGATCAACACGATATGGCCGTATTATTTAGCGCATTTCTTGCGAAAGACAATAACCAAAGTTACAACCAAGAACTTGTTGTCAGCCTGCAACAAATTCTGCGTGGTCTCAATACAACAGACGGTTCTTCACAACGTCGTGCGATTAATAACAGTTTCCAGCGCTTTACCGAAGTAACTTTCGACATTGTATTCGGTCAGGAACAGTTTAGCACCAAGCAACTTTCAGAGTTTAGCTATAGTGCAAAAACAAAGGCATTTACCCTATCTTTCAGCGATGAATATGCAAAACTCTGTGCAATAGACACATTAACAACCATCAATATCAAAGAACGTAATAGCTTACCACAAGGCTTAACCAGCTGGCTCTACGGCTATTGGTCGACTTTTAATCAATTACCGCCATTGCAAATCGATGAGCTCTATAAACTCTGTGGCTCTGCTAGTAGCAATACAAGCACATTTAAACGCTCTTTAACAATGGCACTCAGCACACTTGAAAATATCGGTTTTATCCAGCCCAACTGGAGCATATCAAAACCTGGCTTTATTTTCGCAAGTAAAACGACAACAACAGCAATCACTGACTCCTTACCAAAAACAGAAGAAGAAATCATTGCCTAACCTTTACAAATAACTTATTCTGGCTAGGTTAGCACATTTTTTTGCGATGCAAGTAAAAGTGCTTCGATTTTTATTTTTATTTTTATTTGTTTTTAGCTGCAGGGAACCATGCAAACATATTTATTAAAACATCCACTACACTCTCGTGGCAAGGAAATTACACGTTTAAATGTTCGCCGCGCCAGAGTGAGAGACCTTCAAGAAGCCTGTCATTCAAATAACAAGCTTGATAATATCATTCAACTCGTTTCTAAACTCTGTAATTTACCCATCCCTCAAGTTTTAGAGCTCGACCAAGAAGACTTTAGTAAAATCACTTTGCTGATTATTGAACAACTCTGCACCCACACCAACGATCAACGCTTCTCTCAAGAACTCTGGGGACTTTGTATCCCCTAACACTCACCCCAAAAACAATATTTATTATTTGCCATAAAAATGCCAGCACCCTGTAAACTCAAAGCAACTGGCATTGTTATTAATTCCTGAAATTAAATGTTCTTAATCTGTTTTCCAAGCTTTAACCGCACCCGGAAAATATTTATCATTCGCAGCAACAACGGCTTTACTCCGCATTATCTGTACTAATTCTTGCAATTTTTTGACTATCTACTTTATCTGCTCTTGCCACAATCACATTGATATACGGTTTTGCATGCTGCGGATCTTCTTTGGCAAGGGCTTCACTAGGTTTAAAGCCAGCATCTTTTACAAAGTCATTATTTAAGACAATGATATCTGCATCTGGCACAACTCGCGGTAATTGCGCAGCACTTAATGTTTTAATTTGCAAATGTTTTGGATTAGCGATAACTTCTTGCAAAGAGGCTAGACCTTTAAAACCAGCTTTTAATTTAATCAATCCCACCGTATCTAATAAACGTAGCGCTCTATCTTCATTACTCGGATCATTCGGAATTGCCACAATCGCACCTTTTTTAAGCGCTGCTAATGAGTGAATTTTTCTTGAGAAAACCCCCATCGGATAGATAAAGGTATTACCAATAATCTTAAATTTATAGTCATGCTGCTTAATCGCATCATTTAAAAAAGCGATCGTCTGGAAAATATTAGCATTAATATCACCAGAAGATAACGCTTCATTCGGTGTCTGATAATCATTGAAAACCACTGTTTCAATAGCTAAGCCGTATTGTTTAGCCGCTTCTTTTTTCGCTACGGCCATAACAGACTGCATTGGCCCTGCGGTAATACCCACTTTAATTAAGTTTTCTGGTGTTTTCTTATGATTAAAGACAAAGCCCAAAATAACCAATACAATCACAATAATTGCAACTTTCAGGCCGTGCTTTGCAAAAAAGCTTGAATTAGTTTTCATGATTTCTCCTTTGACGATGCTTCATGCTTGCAGCAACAATCGCATCACCGAGCCACTGCACTAAAAGAACCAAGACGACAAGACCAACAACAGCCAGAAACATCACTTTTAGATCAAAGCGATAATAACCATACTGAATTGCCATGTTGCCCAAACCGCTGCCACCAATCGTCCCGGCCATCGCTGAATACTCAATCAACGAGACAAATAAAATGGTCATACCATTGACCAGTGCCGGCCAAGCTTCAGGCAACATCACCTTACTAATCGTTTGCCAGACATTCGCACCGACAACCTCAGACAGCTCGATTAAGCTATGATCGAGTTCATGCAATTTACCTTCGGCAATGCGGGCAAAATAGGGAATCGCAGCAATCGATAAGGGCACCATCGCCGCCTCTGTCCCAATCGATGTGCCGACAATAAAGCGGGTTAACGGGATAATCGCCACCATTAAAATAATAAAAGGCACCGAACGGCCGATATTAACGATTAAGCTTAGCACTCGATATAAAGGTTTATTTTCATACAAAGAGCCAGGCCGTGCTAAAGTTAAGGCAATGGCGATGGGCAGCCCAATTGCAATCGCAATAACTCCCGCAACCAAAACCATATAAATCGTGTCTAGCGTTGAGCTAAACAGCAGTTGCAGCGTGGCATGGGACATAACCTAACACCTCCACAGTAATATGATGAGTTCGTAAATAATCGATAGAGGACGACACCGCCGAGTCACTGCCATCAAGCTGACAAAGCATGATGCCTACTTGACTGCCTGCGAGCATGTCCAAATGCGCCTCTAGGATATTCACCTGCAAAGAAAATTTCTCAGCTAATGCAGAAATCACCGGGTAAGTCGCTTGTTGCCCGATAAAAGTTAAACGCACTAAAGGTGAATGATTAGCTATTTTCTTATCTTTAATAATCTCTTTAATTTCTCGAGGCAAATCTAGATTTAAGCTATGATTGACCAGCTCTTGCCCAGCAGCACTCTTTGGCTCTGAAAACAAACCGTGAACACTGTTTTCTTCAACTAAGCACCCTTGATCGAGTACTGCAACACGCTGACAAATGGATTTTACTACATCCATCTCATGAGTAATTAGCACAATTGTCACACCGAGCTTGCCATTAATTTCTTCCAATAGCTTCAAGATCGATCGGGTGCTTTCTGGGTCCAGTGCTGACGTTGCTTCATCGCAAAGCAAGACTTTCGGTTCTGCGGCTAAGGCCCGCGCGATGGCAACTCGCTGCTTTTGTCCACCACTGAGCTGACTTGGCCACTGCTCGGCCTTATCGCTCAAACCCACCAACGCCAATAACTCACTAACTTTGTGATTAATTTTTTCAGCAGATACATGATTAATTTCCAGAGGGAAAGCAACATTATCGAATACTGTACGTGATGCTAATAGATTAAAGTGCTGAAACACCATGCCAATTTGTCGACGCTGCGCTCGTAACGCTTTACGACCCAGTGTATTTAAGCTCACACCATCGACAACGACTTCGCCACTGCTGGGGACTTCTAAGTAATTAAGCAGGCGAATCAAGGTACTTTTCCCTGCACCACTGCGCCCGACGATTCCCATAATACTTCCCTGCTCAATCTGCAAGGAAATATCGTCCAATGCTGTAACCTCGCCACCAGCAAGCCGATAGCGCTTGCTGACAGAATTTAACCGAATCATAAACCACCTCTAATGCAACTACGATGCTGACCTATAGCCACTTGCGGTGATTGACGAGCTAAGACATGGGAAAATCAGAAGATTTTTTGACCTTCATCGCTTTAGCCGTATTTACAGTTTTCTACCCGCCACAGCGCTAGAAAACAGCGCCCGCAAGCTGAAACTCAAATCGGCGCTTATTCACATTCAGCTAATAAACCATATTGTAAGGCTAAAAGCAAGAATTTAATGAATCCCCTTAAAATCACCCAATCAATCACTCGACTTTCTCTAAGATATAAGCTTTTAGTTCTACTAACCGATCTCGTTGATCCGTCGATAACTCCCCATTCATTTCTAATTGGGCAATATCAGCCAACACTCGCTCAGCCGTTAAAGCGCCTTCACCTCTATAATCAATCCGCGCGGCTTTTTCTTGAGACTGCCAACATGCATTGACATAACGATCAAACTCTTGCTGCCGATGAGTATCATTTGGCGGAATTTTATTTTCATAGCCAGCTAAACGATCAGCAAGCACCTGCAAACGCTGACTGGGCACAGCATCATCATAAAACTGCTCACTCGCTAAATAACCATGAAAATGCTCAATCCAATTTTTCTCACGATAGTTATAAAAACCAGACTGATACAATAAAGCCATCGCATCAACATTGTCATGCTCTGGATATTTATAATCTAAGTAATGCTCACGAATTTCTTTCAATAAGGCTTTATTATTTAAGGCCCAATTTTTATTTTCTTGATATAAAGCCAGCTGATCACCCTGCATTTTTGCAAGACGTTTTTCAGTCAGTGGCAAAACAAAAGGCGGCTCACCGTATTTTTTATTCTTCACCCAAATAAGCTCAGAAAAATCAGCAAGCGTTGCCTGCTGTAAACTTTCCTGATCCAAACGCAACCAAACAGTTTGATTTTTATAATGATAATGCTCACCTAAAAATAAAACAGGCGCTTGATAATTCACCTTAGTTCCCATTTCTCCGGCGACCATCATCGCCAAAAAGCTCTGCGAGCCATCATCAAATAGTCGTGGTAGTTTAATTAACCGATTTTTATCTTCTCGCTTAATAAAATAATCACAAAGATAATCCCAAGTCGCTTTTTCACGCATCAAGCACTTTGCTAAAGCAACAGTCGCCTCAACATCCACCATCGCATCATGGGCCTGGCCTTCAGCTAGCTGATTTAATGCACTTAAATTTTCTAGGCGTAACGACGGTTTACCCTCAATTTCAGGCCACTTTAACACTTTAGGGCAATATAAATAGTACATCGCCACCATCGGATATAAATCCATACGGCTACAACCATTCGCATACTGATGGCTATATGGCTCTAATAAATTACGATAAAAAGAAAAACGCAAAAATTCATCATCAAAGCCGAGCGTGTTATAACCCAAACTAATCGTATCCGCTTGATTTAATAAATCATGAATTTTACTAATGACCGCATATTCGGACTCTGCGTGAGTTAGCCGATCAAGCGATATTAAGTGAGTTATTGCCGCCTGGGGAGATGGAATCACATCTGGCCTTAACTTCACTAAATACTCATAACGAGCAATTTCATTTAAATTTAAATCTGTACGAATCGCAGCAAATTGAACCACTTGATCAAAGCATTTATTAATTCCAGTAGTTTCTATATCGTAAAATAAATAAGTTTTCACCATCTGCCTTAATTTTTTTTCGTTAAAACTAATAAACGATTATTCGCCGGCATCATCACATCTTCTTCAAGCAACAAGCTATATTGCCCAGCAAGCTCAATAATATCCTCAAAGTCGCGTATACCACTTAACGGATCATTGCCTTTAAGCCATACATCAAACTCAGCATTACTCTCGCTGGTAAACTTGCCTTCATAATTAAAAGGCCCATAAAGAGCAAGTTTGCCTTGTTCTTTTAAATGCAGGCTTATTTTTTCAAACAATCGCTCCACTTGCTGCCAAGATAAAATATGCAGCGTATTCGCTGTAAAAATACCGTCATATTGATCACACGACCACTGATCTGCATCCACGTCTAAATCAAGTGGTCTTGCACAATTTAACAACCCCGCATCTGCCAACCAAGCTAGAATTGCACCATGCTGTTGCTTTCTATCGCCGGTTTGCCAATGCAACCATGGCATTTTTTCAGCGAAGTAAACAGCATGCTGGCCGGTGCCACTACCGAACTCTAGAACGTGCTGACAATCTGCAAAAATTTCTTTCAGCACTGATAAAATCGCAACTTTGTTGCGCTCAGCTGAGGCTGAGCAGGGTTTTTCCATAAGTTTTATTTCCGTACTTTTTCAAAGGCGGTGATAATTTCAGCAATATTTTCTTCACTTCTAAGTAACTTGCTGACATACTGGACATGCCTTTTTTTAGCAATTTTGCTCATCTTGCGGCCTTTTTCCACTTGTGCCAAGACATCATCCGCCAAAGGAATTTTTTTAAGTTTAGCCGGTACAAGCAGCATTAATTGCTCGGCCATTGCCGTAATCTCAAGTAATTCACGCTTAATTTGTGTCTTACTTTTATAATCATTATTTTCTTCTTGCATGTTTACACTCTAAATATATTTACCTTGTTATTTTAGCGGTTTGTTCTGCCAACCATTCTTGCAACTCTTGAGTTAGCTCCGGTGCTAAACGTGCATAGACTTTGCTATGATAATTATTCAACTTATCAAGCTCATCATCAGAAAGTAAGTTCACATCAATTAAGTTACGCGCATAGGGCGCTAATGTTAGACTATCAAAGCCATAAAATGGCACTTGTTCGGTTAAGCTTGCTGTCGCCGCAGCTTTTTCAGTGACCACACATAAATTTTCAATGCGAATACCATACTGATAATCGATATAAAGCCCAGGTTCGTTACTAACGACCATGCCTTGCTCTAATGAAACACCTGAACCTTTAGGAGAAATACGCTGAGGTCCTTCATGAACATTTAAATAACAACCCACGCCGTGACCGGTCCCATGGCCAAAGTTCAGCTTTGCTTGCCATAAAGGATAACGCGCCAAAGTATCCAATTGAGTTCCTGTTGTTCCTTGTGGAAACAAAGCATGCTCTAACTGTAAATGCCCTTTTAGAACTAACGTATAATGCTTTTTCTGCTCCGCATTTGGCTCTCCTAAATGAACCGTCCGTGTGACATCCGTTGTCCCTTCTAAATACTGTCCCCCTGAATCCAATAAGAATAAGCTGCTATCATCAATGATCTTATCCGATTCAGCACTGGCGCGATAATGCATAATTGCACCATGCTCGGCAAAACCGCTAATCGTTGCAAAACTATTGCCTTTAAAGCTAATCGCCTGTTCACGAAAAGAAAGTAATTTTTCAGTTGCAGCAAGTTCTGTCACTCCTTGTTGCCAATTATTTTCTAACCAGTGAAAAAACTTCACCAGGGCAAGCCCATCATTATAGTGTGCTTTATGCATGCCTTTAATTTCAGTGCTATTTTTGCAGGCTTTTAATAAATGCACCGGAGAAGATTGCTCAATGACTTGAACCTGATCTAGGTTAAGCTGCGAAAGCACCCAATAACTATCGACATCAGCATCCAGCCAAACACGCCCTGTTAATTGCTGTAAATCTTGAGCAAAGTTCTGATAATCAATAATACTCACCCCTGCTTGCGCTAAACAAGCCACTTGCTCCTTAGATAACTTATTTTTAGCGATATACAAATAGGCTTGTCCTTGTTTGATTAACGCATAGCTGACAACCACCGGGTTAAAGTCCATATCTGCACCACGAATATTAAACAACCAGGCAGTGGCATCTAAAGTGGTTAAGACATGGCTATCAGCCTCTTGCTGCTTAAGTTGCTGGCGCACAAGTGCTAGTTTTTCTTCAACCGTTTTTCCCGAATATTCAACAGGCCATAAAGTAGCAGGAGCTTGACTTAATGCCGGTCGATCTTGCCAAATTTGGTCAATATAATTTTCATTAATTAAATTTAAACGGCCTTGTTTCTTATTTAAAATTTTCTCAAAATGACGTGCTTGCTTAATAGTCACAGTCTGTGAGTCCGCAGCGATACAAAATCCTGCTTTTTTGCAGGGCTAACCATTCAGCAACCGTCACCACCCCCGGTTGACCTTGGCGAAATAACTCAAAATGCTCTAAATTCAATTCATTTTCAGCTTGCAAAAAATAGCGACAATCCGTCCATAATATCGCCGTGTCTTGAGTGATAATCACCGTCGCCGCAGAACCTGTAAAACCACTCAGCCAAGCCAAACGTAACCAATGCTTAGGGACATATTCACTGTTATGAGGGTCTTGCATCGGCAGATAATAGGCATCAACCTGATCTTGCTTCAGCAGCTTGCGCAACTGCTGTAATTTTTCTTGCACTTTCATCGCTCTCACCCTCAATATTCAAACTTCTCCCATCATAACATAGAGTCAGATAATCTTAAGTTTGTTCTTTATTGCACTGCCGGGTGCTTTCTTCTCTCAAAGTATGGTATAAGGGTAGGCAGATTTTTATTGTTGTAGATTAACTAATAAATTAAATTCTATTTATATTCAATATGATAGTTTAGAAATTCGCCAAATTCAGTAGGTTTTAGTGTGAGAATTAAACGTAGTATCTCTCCCATCGCTTTATTATTTTCATCGGTGAGCGCAATCTTAGGCTCAGGCTGGTTGTTCAGTGCTTATTTTACCTCTAAACTTGCCGGCCCGTCTGCCCTATTAGCCTGGGTCATCGGCGGTGTTACATCGATCATCATTGCCTTTGTCTTTGCTGAATTATGTACCGCCTTCCCTGTGACAGGCTCTAGCACGCGCATTCCCTTATTAAGCCATGGAACACTCGTCAGTTTTGTCTTCTCTTGGGTAATTTGGCTCTCTTATATGGCACTTGCCCCCACAGAAGTCCAGGCCGTTGTTCAATATCTCGCCTTTTACTTTCCCAGCCTCACCCACACTCAAGGCGCTTTAACTTCGACAGGCTATATCACCGCGACCTTTTTAATGCTTGCAATCAGTGCGATCAATACTTATTCACTGCAATGGCTGATTCGTGCCAACAATGCCCTAACCTATTTAAAGCTGATTATCCCGATCATTATCGCCCTGGTCATTCTAGCCTACTTTCATCAACCTTCTCACTTGATTCATAAAGAAGCAGGAGGCTTTGCTCCTTTTGGCATGCATGGCATCTTCGCAGCAATTACATCAGGGGGTATTGTCTTCGCCTTTACTGGCTTTAAACAAGCAGCAGAGCTTGCAGGAGAAGCGAAAAACCCTGCCAAAGCCTTACCGATTGCAATTATTGGCTCTATTGTAATCTGCCTAATTATCTTTTTACTTTTACAAACCGCTTTTTTAACCTCAATGAACTCTCACAACTTAGCCGGTGGCTGGCATAGGCTTGACTTAAGTGGGGCCATGAGCCCGCTCTCTGCAACCTTGCAGCAAGACCACCTTACCAGCTTACTGCCTCTGCTTTATATCGGCGCTTTGGCTGGACCATTAGCATCGGGCTTGATGTATTGCAGCAGCTCCAGCCGCTCATTGTTTGGTATGAGTAAAAATGGTTATTTGCCGGTTGCTTTACAGCGTATTACCACGCAAGGCAACCCCATCACCGCCATCATGGTTAATTTTGTCGTCGGCATGCTGATGTTCGCCCCCCTGCCCGGCTGGGAAAAAATGGTGGGTTTCTTATCGTCTTTAATGTCCTTAACCTATGCCATCGCTCCCATTGCTTTGCTTGCCTTACGCCAACAAATGCCTGATATTAAGCGCCCCTTTAAACTACCACTCACCCCCCTTTGGGCATGGCTTGCCTTTTATATTGCCACACTCATGTCTTATTGGAGTGGTTGGGAAACCGTATCTAAAATTAGCATTGCCCTGGCAATCGGCCTAATTTTATTTTTTGGTTATCATACATTCAGTAATCGAGGTCGCTCATTCAAAATCGACTGGAAAGAATCAACTTGGCTATGGCCTTATTTCATTGGTCTCACATTGATTTCCTATCTTGGTAACTTTGGTGACGGTAAACACCTGTTACCTTTTGGTTTAGACTTCATTATTATCGGTATTTTCTGTGCAATCATTATGGCATTAGCAATGCGTTTTCGACTCCCCGATGCAGACACAAAACATTATGTAAGCACACTAGTAGAAGCAGCAGGGTAATATTTTAGCTGTTTATCTATCTACAATTTAGCCAATATCAATGAATTACCATACAGGAGGCACTAATGACTCAACCCACACTCTTATACATAGACGATGATTCACAATCAGATATTTTTACACTGCTAAGTGCAGATTACAAAGTCACCTTAGCCACCACAGGCCAAGAAGGCATGCAGTTAGCCGCAACAACTCAACCTGATCTAATCTTAATGGATATTAAGTTAGCTAAAAGTGAAGGTGCGGCCATGATTGCATCATTACGCGAATGGACACAAACCCCTATTTTGGTTTATTCAAACAATGATGATATCAACGATAAACTCAGCGCATTTTCTCTTGGTGCAAATGACTATATACTCAAATCATGCCATCCTAAAGAATTAATGGCGCGCTTAAAGTCAGCACTTCGCATTAGCCAGCAATTACAAAAATCAACACCCGTTCTTAAAATAGGACAATTAGAGGTTGATTTATTGCAAAGAAAAGCGGCGCTCAAAGGCGACCCTATTTCTTTATCTCATAAAGAATACAACTTACTTAAAGTCCTTGCGATTCACCACGGCAAAGTCGTCACCCAAAATCAATTACTTAAAGAAGTATGGGGCAACGAATATCAAAGTGAATTGCAATACTTGCGTGTCTACATTGGCCAATTACGCAAAAAACTAAAACCACGGAAAAACTCCCCCCACTTTATCCATACCGTATCAGGGGTGGGTTACCGTTTAGAACACGGCTAATAAAAGCATTCATAAATGCTTTTGTTAGTTCCCTAACTTGGCAATTTTTTTAATAAACCAAATTCATTTATAGCGATCTAATTGTTAATGTAGCAGCGAGGCAAACACTATGGCCGAGGCATCATTAACACCATCTAATACGACTCCAACCCGCTCTGGCAAACAGATTGAGCTGTTGATCTTTACACTCAAAAGTAGTCAAGACTACGCTGTCGATATTTTTAAAACAAGAGAAATTATTACATTAGAGAAACTCAACCGTTTCCCGGGTATGCATGCATCCGTTATCGGCGTAACAACGATTCGCAATCAAACTCTACCAGTCATCGACCTTGAACACATGCTCTCTGGCAAGCCCATTCAAGATACGACAAATGCAACTCTTATTGTCACTGAATTAGATGGAACAAACCAAGCTTTACTCGTTCACCAAGTCAAACATATTGCCTGTATCACCAGTGCAGAAGTTAACTCAGCTCAAGAATCTCTAGGTAAAAACCATTATATCACAGCAACAGCACAAATCGACAATCGTCTGACTCAATTAATTGATTTAGAAAAAATTTTAAATACTATTAAACCTCATTCGCAAAGTCACCAGTAAAAATCACTGCTGTTTATTTTCACCCCACAAGCTATTTAATTTCTGATCTCGACCACATAGATAGCGATAAAATTTATAACGCGCTGGATTTTTATGGTGATAATTTTGGTGATATTCTTCGGCTGGATAAAATGTCGATGCTTTAATTATTTGAGTGTAAATATTTTTTCATGTTTTTATTATTTAAAATTTCTTTTTTGCTTATTTCAGCAAGTTTTCTCTGTGAATTATTTAAATAAAATATTGCAGAAGTATACTGATACCCCTTATCACAGAATTGACCTTTTGCGTCTGTCGGATCAATATTGCGCCAAAACACAGATAATAATTTTTGATAGCTAACCTTATTTGCATCATAGCTAATTTCGACAGCTTCTATATGCCCTGTGTCACCTCCACTCACCTGGCTATAACTTGGATTTTTAATATGCCCACCAATATAGCCTGAAATAGTTGATATCACTCCAGGGACTTCATCAAAGGCATGCTCAACACACCAAAAGCAGCCACCTGCAAAAATTGCTTTTTTCATATTGGATACATTCGAGTTTCCCTGGCTATATATCTTGGTAAAAAATAGCAAGAAAAAAACTAGACCTGCATAACGTAATAGTAAATTTGCTCTCACCGCCCCATCCTTAGCGCTTTATCAATCTACTAATTAAAGTATAAGCCACCTCATTATTTATAAACAGTACAGACATGACAGAGCTGTAATAAAGGTGTCATCAAAATGTCATATTAAAGCGTTACAATAGCTTAAAATTGTTTATATTAAAGTATTGTCATGGACTCAACACCCAGTCAGCAGTTTGCACCTTCTCTTGAATTAACTATTCAGAACCTTCCTCCCTTACATGTTATTAATGCTGAGTGTGTCGAGTCTTTAAATCAAGCATATCACTGCACTATAGAAGCCTATAGCACAGACCTATCCATCACTGCCGACCAATTTCAAAGCCAAGAGGCAACATTATCTTTTAAAACAGAAGAGCAAAGCAACCAGTTCTCCGGCTATATATTAAGTACAAAAACCCTGCAAATTACAGATAAATATATCCGCTATCAACTTGAACTTGGGCCTAAATTAAGCTTCTTAAAGCTACAAAGTCATCATCGCGCCTATGCCAATATCTCTATTATCGAACTGATTAAGAAGATGTTCGCACCTTATGATATCAAATACCAGCTGCAATTAACTGGAGATTATCAATCTATACCAATTTTACACCAGCACAATGAATCAGATTTTAATTTTTTATCAAGGCACCTAGAAAGACTCGGCATCTATTATTACTTTAAAGCCGATGATAAAGAAACCTTAATTTTTACCGACCACTATAGTACACACAGAGCATCTACAAAATCTACCCTGCCGTATTTTAACAGCCAAATTTTAAACATGGCGACATTATTCCCTCATATCAGTGAATTCACTCCTGTGCATATGCTCTGTCCACGTGAAATAAAGCTACACTCTTATCAGCCTAAGCAAGCCGAGTGCTTTGCCACCGCCCACCATATAATCGACGACAAAGGCATTGGTGAACACTCTGAGTATTGTGAAGCGGTACAATCTCAAAAAGACTTAAATCATTTAGTCAAACTAAGAGCACAAGAAATTTATAATAAACACCACTATTTTTCCGGCCAGTCGACAATCATGCCGTTAAAACCTGGTCTACTTTATACTTTAAAAAACCATCCACAAGAAAAATACAATCAAGATTATTTAGTCTGCGAAGTCCACCATTATATTGAGCAAAACCTAAAAGAAAGCCCTGTTTTCAATCCAAACTCTGCATCTGGCCGATACTACAACACCCTTACTTTAAGAAAAAGCACACAACAATATCGTCCACCACTGATTACCCCCATCCCTCGTATTCAAGGCGTGATTCATGCCAATATTGCTCATGACATCGCGATTAATCCACTGGATCAACAAGGTTGGTATCAGGTCAAGCTTGGTTTTAATCATCACGGCCAAACGTGGTCAATCAGAAAGTCTGAACCTTATTCTGGCAAGAATCATGGCATGCACTTCCCCTTACAATCAGGCACTGAGGTTTTGCTTAGCTTTGTGCAAGGGCACCCAGAAAGTCCGATGATTACCGGCAGCGCCTTTAACTCTCAGGATATTAATCTAGTCACTGAAAACAATCCACACGACCATAGCATTCGTACTGCTAAAAGCTCGGAATTTACCCTATCAGATCACCCCAAACATGCCCATATCCGCCTAAAGCAACCGGGTTATAAGCAATATATCAAGCAAGCAACTCCCACTCCAATCACTGACAAACAAATTACCAAAGATGAAGCTCAAGTTGGAGAAGGCTTTGGTAACTGGAAATATGAGCTAATTCACGGCAATTTTAATAATAACTCTGAAGACCAGACTAAAAACGATTATGCAACTTATTTAGAAGAAACTCCATTAAAACTCCATATTTTCGGAGGCCCTAACTCTAAAATCAATGAAAATAAAAAATGGGCCCCGGCCCAAATAATCTTTACCAAAGAAAAAATTCTCTCATTACAGACCCTAGCGATGCGCCAAAAGCGACGGACCCTTCAACTTTGTTTAGCAATGTCGATCCTAGCAAATATAATGATGAATTTTTAGCCGTACAAGATGTTGTCGCCAGCTATGCAGATTTATATAAAGACTACGTCAAATCAGAAGAAATTTACGGTAAAAAATATGAACTCATGTCTGGTGATAGCACGAGTATCCATAAAGGCAATAGCACGCATAAATCCCAAGGTAATTCATCACATACTCATACAGGAGACTCACACCACACCCATAATGGCGATAGCCATAGCTCACACAGTGGTAACAAATCTGGCAGCCATCACATCAACTCTGATACAAAAACAGAGCTATGTGGTCTAGTCGCACATGCTGGTGCAACAGGCTCACACTTAGCAACAAAAAATGATCTAGCCCATGCCGAACACCATGCTTCAATCACTCAAGTCAAAGCAATAATGACGCCTTTAAAAGCTGACATGGATTTAATCGGTGCACACGGAAAAGTTTCTACAGGTATAAAAAGCTCGAGTCATACAGGTTTAGATTCCGCTGCTTATAGTGGTTTATATGAGAGGGTTTATACCATGGCATATCAAACAACAAGAAACCATAGTTCTGATGTTGTTGCTTTCAAAGATGATATTATTTTATCCAAAAGAGAACTCATTCCAACAGCAACTTTTACTGCAATCAGCGAGCAGGATCAGGCTGAACATAGAGAATACCTGGGATTAATTATGGAACAAGTTGCAACTACAGATCGACGCATTATGGCTGCTGCCAGTATGGCCAGCAGCCCTTTGCAAATTTTCCAATAAACATTGCTTTTAAATTTATCTAATACAAGCCGCTTCAACATCTGCAACTTCTTTAGGAACATTTGCACTTAAATTATCGTAGCCCGTGTTAGTGATTAAAATATTATCTTCGATGCGTACACCACCAAAGTTCATATAATTATCTAGAGCATTATAATTAATATATTCAGCAAATTTATTTTTCTCTTTCCATTGCTTGATTAGTAATGGAATAAAATATAAACCAGGCTCCACCGTAATTAATAAGTTCTCTTCTAGTGGATTACCTAAACGCAAATAAGCCAAACCAAACTGTTCTGAACGTTTGACTTCATGAGAATAACCAACAAGGTTTTCGCCTAAACCTTCCATATCATGGACGTCTAAGCCAATATTATGACCTAAACCATGTGGGAAAAATAGAGCATGCGCACCTTTTTCAACAATTTCACCCACATCACCTTGCATCAACCCTAAATCAATTAAACCTTGCGCACCACAACGGGCAGCAGCTAGATGAACATCTTTATAAGAAACTCCAGGCTTTAACAGTTCAAAAGCGGTGCTTTGCATTTTTAACACCAACTCATAAATTTCTTTTTGCTGGTGAGTAAACTTACCGCTGACAGGGAATGTTCGAGTAATATCACTGGCATAAAAGCTATCTTTCGCGCTCGCACCGGAGTCATGCAAAACAAGATCGCCATCACTAAATGTATTGCCATAATACTCATTATGCAATACTTCTCCTTGTTTAGAGAAAATGATTGGATAGGCTAATTGCATCCCCACTGAAACAGCTTCAGCTTGAATTAAAGCCATGACTTCTTGCTCAGTACGTCCGGCTTTGCTTTCACGCATGGCTGTTAAATGCATTTTTCGTGTCACGGTCAACGCTTTTTTTACTTCAGCCACTTCTTCAACAGATTTATAGAGGCGCTGCTTGATCACAGTTTTAGTGAAACCCAAAGAGACATTTTCTTTAACTTCACTTGCTGATATTTTAAATAAATCTTGTAGTAATAAAATATTTTCAGCGCGATACTGGGCTAGATAGTGGGTTTTACGGCCCTGAGAATTTGCTTGATGAATAAATTCAGCAAACGTTTTCCAGCTCATCACCCGAGAGCAATCGATCTTTTCAGCTAGACTTTGCAACGTCGGCTGGCGACCGATCCACACCATCGTATCCACCGTATATTCATCACCGATTAATACCGATTCACCACTATCACAATCAATAAAGCCTGCAATTTTAGAACGATCTAGACCAAAATAATATAAAAAACTACTGTCTTGACGAAATGGCAGGGTATTATCCTGATAATTCATCGGGCTTGGAGGATTGCCTAAAATCAATGCAATCCCTGATTTTAACTCAGCTTGTAATTGCTGACGACGATGACTATAGGTTGCAGCAGCAAACATTTATTTATCCTCCAAGCTCAAACAACATTTAATAAATTTACTTTATATATTAATTAATCTTGATTAAATTTCACGATTAACCGCACGATAACCGATATCATTGCGCTGATATTTATTATCCCAAGTGACTTTTTCACTCGCAGTATAGGCTTTTTGTTGAGCTTCTTTCACACTAAAGCCCAGTGCCGTTGCACAGAGTACGCGCCCTCCGGCACTCATCACCTTACCATCATTATTCAACTTTGTTCCAGCATGAAAGATTTTTGCATCGGTAAATTCAGCATCTAAGCCATCAATCACATCACCCTTAGGGTAACTTGCAGGATAACCTCTTGCCGCTAATACCACTCCTAAAGCAACGCGCTCATCCCAAACCAAAGCGTCTGGAGTTAGTTTTTGTTCAGTGGCCGCTAAGCAAGCTTTGGCAAAGTCTGATTTTAAGCGAAATAATAACGGCTGAGTTTCAGGGTCACCCAAACGACAGTTAAACTCCAATACTTTAGGCCCCGCTGCGGTCATCATAATGCCAGCATACAAAAAACCAGTATAAGTAATTCCTTCCTGAGCAAGCCCCTCAATTGTCGGCTCTATTACTGTTTGCATGATTTGTTCATGCATAGCCTCATCAATCACCGGTGCCGGAGAATAAGCCCCCATACCGCCGGTATTTGGTCCTTTATCACCATCATCACGGGCTTTATGATCCTGTGATGTTGCAAAAGGCACGACCGTCTTGCCATCACACATCACCATAAAGCTCGCTTCTTCGCCTTGTAAAAACTCTTCAACGACAACACGGTGCCCTGCATCACCAAAGCGATTGGCACCCAGCATATCATCGATTGCAGTAAAAGCTTCCTCTACTGAAAAAGCCACAACAACGCCTTTTCCAGCCGCTAAGCCGTCGGCCTTAATAACAATTGGCGCACCTTTTTCCTGGATATAGGTTTTTGCTGGCTCAATTTCAGTAAAGGTTTGATATTCTGCGGTTGGAATATGATAGCGTGCTAGAAAATCCTTACTAAATGCCTTCGAGCCTTCGAGTTGAGCGGCCGCTTGACTTGGACCAAAGCAACGCAAACCCGCCTCATTAAACTGATCAACGATACCTGCAACCAAAGGCGCTTCAGGGCCGACAATCGTTAAATCTATGGCATTATCCCGAGAAAAATGAATCAAACCATTAATATCGAGCACATCGAGATCAATATTTTCTACTTTTTCTTCAAGACTTGTTCCTGCATTACCTGGGGCGACAAAGACCTCAGCCACATCTTTACTTTGGGCAATTTTCCATGCCATTGCATGTTCGCGACCACCTTGACCGACGACAAGTACTTTCATCATTGCTAATTCCTAATCAGTATAATTTAACATTAATTTTTTAAGGCTT
>NZ_MDTU01000001.1:2047130-2057387 GCF_001720395.1 Piscirickettsia litoralis | reverse complement strand
TAAATCTCACTAAAAGCCAAATAAAAAGTAACTTAATGCTTAAAATGGCGCTCACCAGTAAATATCATTGCAATACCATGTTCATTACAAGCGGCGATAACCTCTTCATCACGAATGGAACCACCCGGCTGAACAATCGCTTTAATGCCTTGCTTGGCGGCCGTATCAATACTATCTCTAAAGGGGGAAAAAAATGCATCAGAAGCCATCACAGCATTATCTAGGCTAAAACCCATCTCTTGGGCTTTATTCGCAGCAATTTTAGCGCTATCGATCCGACTCATCTGCCCAGCGCCGATGCCAATGCTTTGGCTCTCTTTAGCATAGACAATCGCATTTGATTTCACCGCAGCAACAACATTCCAAGCAAACGCTAAACTTTCTAGCTCCTCAGCATCAGGGCTACGCTCAGTGACTATTTCATACTTAAACTCTTCCGCCAAACGATCTTGCTCTTGAATTAACAGACCACCAGCAATGCGTTTTAAGTCAAAACCTGTTTGTAACTCGCCTTCACCTGTTGCCAATACTCGCAAATTAGGTTTAGCAGCCAATACGACTAAAGCATCTTGGTCTATTTTTGGCGCGATGATTACTTCGGCAAATTGATTGTCTAGAATCGTCTTAGCCGCCTCTTTCGTCAAGGTCTGATTAAAGGCAATAATCCCACCAAAAGCCGACGTTGAATCACAGGAGAACGCACGCTGATACGCCTCTGTTACCGTTTTACCATGCGCGACACCACAAGGGTTCGCATGCTTTACAATCACACAACTACATTCTTTAAAGCTTTTAACACAAGCCAGTGCTGCATCCGCATCGGCTAAATTATTATAAGACAATGCCTTACCTTGTAATAGTTCAGCATTAACAACAGAAACACCGCTACTATTAGTTTCTTTATAGACAGCAGCCTGTTGATGTGGGTTTTCGCCATAACGCAGCTCACCGGACTTCTCAAAGGCTAAAGTCAAGGTTTCAGGAAAATCACTATCATGGCATTGCTTATATAAATAGCGAGAAATTGCTGCATCATATTGCGCTGTATGCTCAAAAGCTTTTACAGCCAATTCAAAACGCAAGCGATCATTAATAACACCTGTTTCACTGCTTAAGGCATCAGTCACACGAGAATAATCTTCAGGATGAACAACGATAGAGACTGATTGATGATTCTTTGCTGCTGCACGCACCATCGTCGGCCCACCAATATCAATATTTTCTATGGCGTTGGCGAGCGTGCAATCATCTTGGCGAATGGCATTTTGAAACGGATATAAATTAACAATAACCAGATCAATCGCAGGAATACCATTCTCCCGCATCGCTTCATTATCAACACCACGACGAGCGAGTATGCCGCCGTGAACTTTTGGATGAAGCGTTTTTACTCGCCCTGCAAACAACTCCGGAAAACCGGTATAATCAGACACATCAGTCACAGTAATATTATTTTCTTTAAGTAATTTTGCCGTACCCCCAGTCGATAAAATCTCAATTTTATGCTGCTCGAGCGTTTTGGCAAGCTCGATGATGCCTGTTTTATCAGATACACTAATGAGCGCACGTTGAATCGTTTGCATGGGTTAATTCACTCCTCGGTTATTATAAATAAAAAAGGTTAAGACAATGCTTAACCTTTTTTTGAAATTCGCTTTTATTCGATCGAATATTGCCTGATTTTCTTACGCAGGGTACCGCGATTAATTCCAAGCATCCTCGCCGTCTCCGACTGATTCCCCTCGGTAAAGCCTAAAGCGGTTTCTATTAACGGGACTTCGACTTCTTTTAAGATCACTTCGTACAAATTCGTTAGATGACAGCCCTGGGTGTCGGCTAGAAATTTAGCGACCGCATCTTCAACATGATGTCTTAATGTTTTTTCTGTTTCACGAGGCATAAGGCACACACTCACTCTCTTGCTGCTCAAAAAAGTGTTGAATCGCACCGAGCTGGGCCTGATGGTCGTCCAACGCATTAAATTGCTTGCGAAAAGGCTTAGCGCTCAAGCTTGATTGTAAATACCAGCCAACATGTTTACGTGCAATCCTAACGCCCATAAATGTACCATAAAACGAGTATAGATTCTCCAAATGTTCACACATTACGGCGTACTTTTCTTGCAATGAAACAGGCTGACTATGCTCACCTTGCCTTAGATAATGATCAATCTGCTGAAAAATCCATGGATTACCTTGAGCTGCGCGCCCGACCATCAAGGCATCTGCCCCCGTCTTTTCTAAAACATATTTTGCTTTTTCAGGCGAATCTATATCACCATTGGCAACAACCGGAATCTTCACCGCCTGCTTCACAGCGCTAATCGTCTCGTATTCTGCCTCGCCTTTATATAAATCCTGACGCGTACGACCATGTACCGCAAGAGATACTATGCCCGCCTGTTCAGCAATTTTAGCAATTTTAACGGCATTTTTATGCTCACGGCTCCAGCCTGTGCGCATTTTTAAAGTCACCGGCACATCAACTGCGGCAACGGTCGCTGCCAAAATATCAGCGACTAAGCTTTCGTGCTGCATTAAAGCGGAGCCTGCCGCAACATGGCACACTTTTTTAGCAGGACAGCCCATATTAATATCGATCACCTCGGCGCCATGCTCAACATTAAAGCGCGCGGCTTCTGCCATTTGCTCAGGGTCCGTGCCTAGTAATTGCACGACAATCGGCGCTACTTCACCACGATGGTCCATGCGCAATTGCGTCTTGCGACTTTTGCGTAAATTTTGCTGGGAACTCACCATCTCAGAGACCACTAAGCCCGCACCTAAACGCTTGCATAGCATACGAAACGGTCGATCAGTCACTCCAGCCATAGGGGCCAGAATTAAGCGATTATCAACAGAGTAAGGACCGATCTTCATAAAATTTCAAAATAACTAAATAACCAAATAAATCATCAAAATTAAGAAATAAAACTAAAGGTTAAGCTTAAACCTAGTGCTTGCTTAATACGCCTTGCGCTCAGCAACCAGACAGACCCACTCATCTTTTTGCTCAAGCTTCACAATATCAAAATCGTTTAAATACGCCTTTTGCACCCGCTCGACTTGCTCCACTAAAATTCCAGAGAGTACCAGCATGCCTTTTGACTTGACGAGGCTTGCAAATTTTGGGGCGAGATGGATAAGCGGATTGGCAAGAATATTAGCAACGAGTACATCTGCAGCTTGAGTTTCTAGCTGGTCAGGCAATACCGCTTGATAACACGATAAGTTAAGCTCGTTTTGCTCTGCGTTATAATGCATGGCATCCAAGGCTTGCGGGTCGATATCCACGCAACGCACATGACTAGCGCCGAGTTTTAATGCTGCGATGGCTAAAATGCCTGAGCCACAACCAAAATCAATCACATCACTACCCGTTTTTAAATTGGCAGCTAACCAATTCAAGCACATCGCTGTGGTCGGGTGGGTTCCTGTACCAAAGGCAAGACCGGGGTTTAATAACATTTTAACTTGGCTTTCACTGACATTCACTTCATGCCAGTCAGCATGTACCCACAGCCTATCCGCAAAAAGCATCGGCTCAAAATGTTCACGCCAAGTCGCTGTCCAATCTTGGTCTTCCAGTGGATCAATTTTGACTTGAAGGTTATCAAACTGAGTGTATAGCTGCTCGCGCACCGGCTCTAAGTCAGCGCTGGCATCAAATAAAGCCACCACATCGACATCCTGCCACAACGGTGTCTCACCAACACCAGGCTCTAGAATCGGCTGGTCTTTACCATCACGCAACGTAATCGCCAACGCACCTTCTTCATTAAGAAAGTCACCAATCGCTTCAGCATATTGCTTGGTTGTGACGACTCTAAGCTCTAACCATGCCATTATTTTTGACCGTTTAGTTTTTTCCTCAAGGTAATGAATATTCGTCCCACCGGCTTGGAAGTTAAGATCCGCCATAATCTCTTCTTGCAACGGAATATTCGTCTTAATGCCATTAATAATGGTTTCACCCAATGCGCCTTGCATACGAATAATCGCACTCTTACGATCTTCACCATGAGTAATGATTTTGGCGATCATAGAGTCATAATGTGGCGGCACAGAATAACCTGAATACAGGTGAGAATCCACACGCACCCCTGGCCCACCCGGAGGATGATAGAAATCAATATGTCCAGGCGATGGCATAAAGGTGTTAGGGTCTTCAGCGTTAACACGACATTCAATCGCATGGCCTTGAATACGAATGTCTTTTTGGCGCTTGGATAAGCCTAAACCCGAGGCGATACGCAATTGCTCTTTAACAATGTCCATGCCGGTAATTAATTCAGTAACCGGGTGCTCGACCTGCACACGCGTATTCATTTCAATAAAGTAGAAACGACCATTTTCATATAAAAATTCAAAGGTTCCCGCACCACGATATTTTAACTCACGACACGCTTTAACACACTGCTCACCGATTTTTTCACGTTCATCTTTGCTAATACCCGGTGCCGGCGCTTCTTCAACAACCTTTTGGTGACGACGTTGCATAGAGCAATCACGCTCAGCTAAATGAATCGCATTGCCTTCCCCATCGCCGATCACCTGGATTTCAATGTGGCGCGGTTTGACCAAAAACTTTTCCATATAAACCATGTCATTGCCAAAAGCGGCAGCCGCTTCGGCCTTAACCAGCTGCAATGAATCAAGTAATTCATCTTCTTCAAACACCGCACGCATACCACGGCCACCGCCACCACCGGCTGCTTTTAAAATCACCGGATAACCAATCTTCTGTGCAATACGCTTGGTTTCTGCACCATCATCGCCCAAAGGTCCACCCGAACCTGGCACACAAGGCACACAGGGGTTTTTTCATCGCCTGAATCGCTTTAACCTTATCGCCCATGACACGGATAGTCTCTGCACGTGGGCCAATAAAAACAAAACCACCACTTTCAACTTGCTCAGCAAAATCAGCATTTTCTGACAAGAAGCCATAACCTGGATGAATCGCATCCGCGCCTGTGACTTCCGCCGCGCTGATAATTGCTGGGAATTTTAAATAACTTTGTAATGCGGGTGCTGGGCCAATACAAACTGACTCATCGGCTAAACGTACGTGTTTTAAATCACGATCGGCAGTTGAGTGTACAGCCACTGTTTTTACACCCATCTCACGGCAAGCACGCAAAATACGCAAGGCAATTTCACCACGATTGGCGATCAGAACTTTCTTAATCATAGTCAACGAACTCGTTAATCAATACTCAATAATATGAATGATGAATGACTGGAATCAGATAAGAGCGATTTATTTACTCGATGATCACCAGGGGCTGATCAAATTCAACAGCATCGCCATCGCTTAATAAAATTTGTTTCACCGTGCCCGCTTTATCCGCTTCAATCTGGTTAAACATTTTCATCGCCTCAACAATACATACCGTATCGCCAACACTCACCTTTTGCCCAACTTTAACAAAGGCATCTGCATCAGGCGCAGGAGATGAATAAAAAGTACCCACCATCGGTGACTTCACTGCATGACCACTGGCCGTTTCGCTGCCCGCAGCGACTTCAGCAACAGCGACGGCAGGAGCCTCTGCAACAGGCGCTGAAGCACCAGCCGGTTGAGCGGCAACAGGGATCACCGTTTGAGGTGCAGCAACAGGAGCTGCTGTTTGACTATAACGACTAATGCGTACAGATTCTTCACCTTCCTTGATCTCAATTTCTGCAACACCAGAGGCTTCAATAAGCTCAATAAGCTTTTTAATCTTACGTATTTCCATCGACTCTACCGATTTAGTTAGTTTCTTTAAACTGTTGACAGTAAGCAATTGCAGCATCTAGGGCACAAAAATAGCTTTGTGGGCCCAAGCCTGCAATCACACCTTGTGCAATCTCTGAGAAATAAGAATGATGCCTAAATTTCTCACGCGCATGCACATTCGACATATGCACCTCTATAAAAGGGATCTGCACAGCACTCAAGGCATCGCGCAGTGCAACGCTAGTATGCGTAAACGCAGCAGGGTTAAATACAATAAAATCCACCGCTCTATCTAATAGCTTGTGAATTGTATCGATTAGCTCATACTCCGCATTACTTTGGAAGCTCTCTAACTCAAAACCCACCGCTTCTGCACGCCTTTTCAGCTCAGCATCAAGATCAGCAAGGCTCATCACACCATACTTATCAGGCTCCCGCAAACCCAAAAGGTTCATATTTGGGCCATGAAGCACTTGAATTTTAAACATATTTACTATTTTTACCTTCTATACTCTGCTGTGAGTGTAATGCTAGCGCGCAAAAAGATCAATTTTACTGTTTTTTCGCCACCATGACTAGCGCAATAAAAAATTAAAAAAAAGTAGCCTTTGGGGCTTGTAATTTACCCCAAGGTCCCTATCTAATGATCTGAAGGCTTTTTAAGTCCAAATTAATCAAGGCGAGTGCCTTGTCATCTTTTAGGAGAAGAGTGAATGAAAATCCGTCCATTACATGACCGCGTTGTAATTCGTCGTCTTGAAGAAGAAACAACTTCTGCTGGCGGCATCATCTTAACTGGCAGCGCACAAGAAAAGCCAAATCGTGGTGAAGTTGTTGCTGTAGGTCGTGGTAAAGCATTGGATAATGGTGACTACCGTCCTATCGATCTTAAAGTCGGTAACATTGTATTATTTGGCCAGTATTCTGGCTCTACAGTAAAGATCGATGGCGAAGAATATCAAGTAATGCGTGAAGATGAAATCTTCGCAGTGGTTGATGAAAAGTAACATCAACAGAATGATCCGTTTTTCATCTGAAAGTACATTTTAAGTACACTATGGAGATATAAGAATGTCAGCAAAAGAAGTACGCTTCGGTACCGGTTCCCGTCAAAAAATGTTAGACGGTGTTAACCTTCTTGCAAATGCAGTTAAAGTCACTTTAGGTCCACGTGGACGTAACGTTGTGTTAGAAAAATCTTTCGGCGCTCCAACCATCACTAAAGATGGTGTTTCTGTGGCAAAAGAAATCGAGCTTAGCGACAAGTTCGAAAACATGGGCGCGCAAATGGTTAAAGAAGTTGCATCTAAGTCTAACGACGATGCAGGTGACGGAACAACAACAGCAACTGTTCTAGCACAATCCATCATCCAAGAAGGTGTTAAATCTGTTGCCGCAGGCATGAACCCAATGGACCTTAAGCGCGGTATTGATAAAGCCACAGCTGCTGCTGTTGCTGCACTAAAAGATCTGTCTACACCTTGCACAGACAATAAAGCCATTGCCCAAGTAGGAACAATTTCAGCAAACTCTGATGAAGAAATTGGTTCTATTATTGCTAAAGCGATGGAAAAAGTATCTACAGATGGTGTAATCACTGTCGAAGAAGGTTCTAGCTTAGAGAATGAATTGGACGTTGTCGAAGGTATGCAGTTCGATCGCGGTTACCTGTCCCCATACTTCGTTAACAAACAAGAGAAAATGATCGCTGAAATCGAAAGCCCATTCATCTTGCTCGTTGACAAAAAATCTCTAACATCCGCGAATTGCTTCCAACATTAGAAGCGGTTGCTAAATCTGGTAAGCCATTATTCATCATCGCTGAAGATGTTGAAGGTGAAGCGCTTGCAACATTAGTCGTCAACAACATCCGCGGTATCGTTAAAGTTTGTGCGGTTAAAGCACCAGGTTTTGGTGATCGTCGTAAAGCAATGCTAGAAGATATTGCTATTCTAACGGGCGGTACTGTTATTTCTGAAGAAGTTGGCCTTGACCTTGAGAAAACAACACTTGAGCACTTAGGTACAGCGAAGCGTATTATTGTCACTAAAGACAATACGACAATCATCGATGGCGCTGGTGAGCAAGGCACAATCGAAGCACGTGTTTCTCAAATCCGTGCCCAAGTTGAAGAAACTTCTTCTGACTACGATCGTGAGAAACTTCAAGAGCGTGTTGCTAAACTTTCTGGCGGTGTTGCGGTTATCAAAGTCGGCGCTGCAACTGAAATCGAAATGAAAGAGAAGAAAGATCGTGTAGACGATGCTCTGCACGCAACGCGCGCTGCGGTTGAAGAAGGTGTTGTTCCTGGTGGTGGTGTTGCATTAGTTCGCGCAATTGCTGCTGTTGAAGCGGTTCAATTCAGTAATGACGATCAAGCACAAGGTGCGAACATCTTGTTGCGTGCAATGAGTGCTCCACTGCGTCAAATCGTTGAGAATGCTGGTAGTGAAGCGGCTGTTGTTCTTGACAAAATCGTTTCTGGCAAAGGCAACTACGGTTACAATGCGGCAACGAACGAGTTTGGCGACATGATCGAAATGGGTATCTTAGATCCAACTAAGGTAACTCGTTCTGCACTTCAAAATGCAGCATCTATCGCTGGTCTTATGATCACAACAGAAGCGATGGTTGCAGAACTTCCTAAAGAAGATACTGGCGCTGCTGGTGCTGCAGGCATGCCTGATATGGGCGGCATGGGTGGAATGGGCGGCATGGGCATGATGTAAGCCTGGCCAGATATTCTATCTAGCGTCTTAAAAGCCCCTTAATGGGGCTTTTTTTGTCATCACCCACCTAACTAGTTTTCACCCGTTACTTCTTGAATTGCTAATACACAATGACCCGCTCCTTGGTTCATGCAAGGCTTGTGCTTTAGTTGATACTTAACATGAAAGTGATTCGCAGCAGCAGTGACGACCCCTTCAAGAATCGCACATAATTTTCTCGGTGATCTATATGTCAGTTCATATTCATGTGCATTAACAATGCTACAATCAATTTTGGGAAGGTCACTATAGGCAATCACTTTTTTAAGCTCAGTGTGCAAAAGAGATTCTATTCTTGATAAAAATAATTGAAAATTAATATCACCATCGCCATCATCAGCATATAGCTCTTGATAATCCTCTAATAAGCGCGATAACAAACTTTCACCAAACATATTAAATATCGATGATGCTGTTTTTCCAGTTCTCTCAGCTAGCACCTGTACACTGGTCACCATAACGCTATCAAGGCTTTTTTCTACCGCCCCAGCCATCTGCATAGCAGGTACTATTTCTGCCAACTCTGCAAGTACATCTTCACCAAAAGACGCAACAACAAACTCAGTAAAAATTTTTGGTAGACGCCTTGGCATATGTTTTAATACCTTGCGATTATTATCATTGTCATGCTGCTTTTAAGCATAGCCGCTCGGTATAAATTGTCTAATATGCAAAATTAAACAATCAAACCAAGCCGCATTCACACTCTACTTAAAAATATCATTCTCTGCACAACCGGCTAGTCCTTGCTATTACTTAATTAAAGCTATTTTAAAATCAAGAAGTAAAGGCACAATATGAACCATCAGTATACGCTTATCAGCATGACCTTTAACCTGCCAGAAACTCAATGCACTTTAAAAAATATGGTAACGACAGAAGAACTTTATATTTCAATAAACCAATTGGCTCAACAAGGCCACTTATTAAAGCAATTAAATAAAGAAAGTTTAACAGCGGTTCTCTTTCAATTGGAGCAAGAAAATCAGATTCTTCATCATTAACTAAAAACTGGATACAACTATACTCTTATAGAACCGCCCTTGAATATAAGGCTTTTGCTTTTCTCTCTCATCATGGCTTCTTGGATACAATTTCAGTTTTGATTGCAACCCCATAATAAATATAAAATTAAGAAAAAAAGCTAACCTAAAACATGATTTATAATATATTTAATATTGACCGTATATTTAATATGATCATATACTCAATAAGCAGAATATTTGTGCAAACCTTATGCCATGACTAGTGAACCAGCGATTTTATTAATAAAGTTCATTGAATTTAACACCACATTAACTTTAGTTTTATTTGCCGCTGCTGGGTGGTTAGCGGCACAATTGGTTAGCACAAAGACAACTAAAAATATTTTTAGTAATTGCTGGTGTATAATAATTATTATAATATTTCTTCTGTCTTATATATTCAATATATCATATATGTACTTACTAATATCTGACGTATACTACGAGACCTTAAATTCAAAAACAAACAACTTTGCCACCATATCAATACAAAACTATATAAAAATAATACAGGTGTCATTTTGGGCAGCAGCCATAACAACCGCTTTTCTTTTCATCAGATTCTACTATTGCAAACACAAATGATATATTACTCCTGCCTCATATTAATACTTTTTTTTCCGCTATCAACTTTTTGCGAAAAATAGTCTGGATCATGCCAGACCACGCTGCAAATAAACCTCCAAACATGTCAAAGAGTCACTCAGATCAGCTAAAAAAAGGGCATATTAATATAAGCA
>NZ_MDTU01000001.1:1974437-2046757 GCF_001720395.1 Piscirickettsia litoralis | reverse complement strand
GGAAAGATGGATCACCACAAAAATAAGCTTTGCAAACAATATGAATTTAACAACACAAAAACCGCTCTTGTCAAAAAAAGTTCTTAAAACATACAAGCTAAGTAAAAAAAACTTCTCGACAAAAGATTATTTTATATTGAACAGTTTATCTCAGTGCAAAACCAAAATTGCGCAAGTACAGTTTACAATTAATTCAAACCCTGAAGTATCTCTATATGTGGATAACATCTCCTATGGAGAAACAGATAAACATGGAATCCTTTCAACCAGTAATTATTTTTGTCTAAATCAGACCTATAAGGTCGATTTAAGACATAATAGGTGTAATAGTCTTTCAAAGAAATTTAAAGTAACTCGAGAAGAAGATACTTTCGAATATATGAAAAAACTGTGCTAATTTAATTAGCAAACCACAGATAATTAAAAGTTGCACCTTTATTTTTAAAACAGCCTTAACACCTTACTAATATAGATAAAAATCATACAAGCGCAACCTTCTAACGGTATAGTTATCCCCAATTACTTAAAGCAATCCCAATGCCAACGCTTTGAGTGCGATGATCGTACTCTATTAAACTTTGGCCATAGCCATTAAAATACTGGATAAAACCATTAATGTGTTGGGTGAGCGGGAAAGAGTAATCTAACTCTACTGCCCCGCGTTTCATAGCGCTTTCGATATTCGTCAAAGCCATTGATACTTGCATTTTATTATCAAACAAGTAGGAAAAAACAATGCGCTCATGCCCTAAATAATGAGCAATGTCTGGATTATGTAAGTCACTAGATTCCGATTTGAAAATTAAAATCCAAGGCTTAATACTGGCTATCCAGTGCTCCCCTGAGGTTTCTAAATTCAGATAGGCCCGATTCCAACTGCGTTCCATTGAACCACCACGGCCATTAGACTGGTGGACTATTCCATAACTTGCCTGCCAATTATGATGAAAGTGATCGGTGAAAAATATCTCAGGCTCATAATTTGTCTCACGAAAATATTGTGATTTTGCATAGAACTGCCAATAAGAAAGCTGTGTGTAACCCACATTCAAATTATAGTTTGGATTACCAAACATGTTTTTCCAAAGGGGCATCATTAAGCTTAATTGCGCCTTAAATTCCGAATGCATCACTTTTTGATTCTCTGGCGTATCACCATTGTAAATCGCTTGGTATGGACTGCCCGTATAATAATAAGGCAAAACATAGCTCGGCTGATAAAAAATGATCCCAAGCGGGTTATTTGCCAGTGCATTCTCTTTTCGAATTCGACTTTCCAAAATAGAATTCTCATCAGGCGCAATTGCATTTAAAGCACTATCTATTTTTCCATCAATCCCCGTCGGCGGTTTTTCTGCCGTGATCTTCTTAGACTGGGCATCTGCGCTTGAGTCTGCAAACACCTGTACATTAAAAGCAACAAGGAAAAATACACATAAGGAAAGCCATTTCAACATTTTAAAAATTCCACGTCTACAGTATTTATCTATAATTCATAACTATAAAAATTAACAAGCCCTGTTACAAAAAAACACAATCCGTTATATTTATCAATAGTTCTCTATCTTGCTTCTACTTCCATTCTCATCTCTATTCTGCTTTCTCACTCACAAACATCACCTGGAAAATAAAAATAGCATATAAAAAAGCCCTCTTATCAACAAAGAAGGCTTTTTTCATTTAATTTACATAGACCTATTAAAAAGAAAGATTATTTCTTCTTTTTCTTCGGTGCAATCAAATCAGTAATTGATCCTTCATACATTTCTGTTGCCAATGCAAAGGTCTCAGACAAAGTTGGATGGGCATGAATTGTCAGAGCAATGTCTTCAGCATCCGCACCCATTTCAATGGCAAGACCCGCCTCTGCAACAAGCTCACCGGCATTCGGTCCCACCATTGCAGCCCCTAAAATACGATGGTTTTCTTCATCAAATAAAACCTTCGTCTGCCCTTCATCACGGCCAATGCCTAATGAACGACCAGAAGCGGCCCAAGGGAATACACCTTTACCGTATTTAATACCTTCTTTCTTACAATCTGCTTCTGTCTTGCCCACCCAAGCCACTTCAGGGTCTGTATAAGCGACTGATGGAATGCATAATGGGTTAAAGAAGTGTTTCTCCCCACTGATCACTTCCGCTGCCACCTTACCCTGAGGCACTGCAACGTGAGCGAGCATCGGACCATTATCAACGATATCGCCAATCGCAAAGATATGCGAGACATTAGTACGCATTTGATCATCAACAGTAATAAAACCACGATCACTCACTTTCACACCAGCTTTTTCTGCATCGATGAGTTTGCCATTCGGCACACGGCCCACCGCTGATAAAATGCGGTCAAAACGACGCGTACCTTCAGGGGCATGCTTGCCCTCAAAGGAGACATGCAAACCATCTTTTTTCGCATCAACAGCGGTGACAGACGTTTGTAGCATAATCTCATAACGGCCCTTAACAAAGTTCTGGAAGGGTTTAACGACATCTTTATCCGCACCGTTCATCAGCTGATCGGCTAATTCGACAATCGTTACTTTTGCACCGAGTGTGCTATAAACCTGAGCCATTTCCAGGCCGATAATACCACCACCGATAACTAATAATTCTTTAGGCACATCTTTTAATTCTAGCGCCCCTGTCGAGTCCATAATGCGATCATCTTCGGGCAAGAAAGGCAATTTCACCGGACGTGAACCTGCGGCAATAATACAATGAGTAAAGCTGACCGATTGTGTTTTGCCTTCATGCTCAACGACAATTTCTTTATCAGAGACAAATTTACCATACCCTTGAACGATCTGAACTTTACGTGCAGAAGCAAGTGCTTTTAGCCCCTTCGTTAAGCGCGTGACAACACCGGCTTTATATTCACGAATTTTCTTAATATCGAAACTAATTTTGCCAAATTTTACTCCATGCTCAGACATGTGCTTGGCTTCATCAACCACTTTGGCGGTGTGTAATAATGCTTTTGATGGGATACAACCGACATTTAAGCATACTCCACCGATCTCAGCATATTTCTCGATGAGAATAACTTTTTTCCCCAAATCCGCAGCACGGAAAGCTGCCGTATAACCGCCAGGTCCACTACCTAAGACCACGACATCTGCTTGTAATTGACTCATTGCTTTTGCCTTATCATTTGTTAAGTGAGGTCAAACTTATTATTTACTGCTTTCCTATTGTACTGATTTTTTAAAAAAGACATACCAAGACAACGAAAAGCAATTATTAAGTACAATAGCGATTAATTAAATCTACTTTTTAATCAATCGCCAAAAAAATTACAGTAACATATTACGCAAATCAGACAGCTGCTGCGCCAAGAAGGTCGTAAAGCGCGCTGCTGCTGCACCATCGATGACACGGTGATCATAAGACAGCGATAACGGCAACATTAAGCGCGGCGCAAATTCACTGCCATTCCAAATCGGCTTTATGCTTGATTTAGACACACCTAAAATTGCAACTTCAGGCAAGTTCACAATCGGTGTAAAAGCGGTGCCGCCTAAACCACCTAGGCTAGAAATAGTAAAACAACCGCCTTGCATATCGGCAGCAGTTAGCTTACCGGCACGCGCCTTTTTACTGATTTCGCCAAGTTCACGTGATAGTTCGATCAAGCCTTTTTGGTCAACATTTTTGACCACAGGAACAACCAGACCATTGGGTGTATCAACAGCCACACCAATATGGACATATTTTTTCAAGACCAATGAATCACCGGCTTCATTCAATGATGCACAAAATTCAGGAAACGCTGTTAATGCCGCAGCACTGGCCTTGAGCAAGAAGGCTAACGGCGTAAATTTATAATCCGCCTTTTTCTTCTCAGCAAGCTTGTTTTGATCCTTGCGGAAAGCTTCCATATCGGTAATATCCGCTTCATCGAATTGCGTGACATGCGGAACCATGACCCAGTTACGATGTAAGTTCGCTCCTGAGATCTTCTTAATTCGTGATAAAGGCTTTTCTTCAACTTCACCAAACTTAGCAAAGTCAACCTTCGGCACCGGCAATAAATCCAAGCCTGTGCCAGAACCGGCACTGGCCGTTTGCGGACTAGATAAAGCGCTTTTCACCCATTTCGTCACATCTTCACGTAAGATCCGATTTTTACGACCGCTTCCTGTCACTTTCGCCAAATCTACACCCAATTCATTGGCAAAGCGGCGAATTGCTGGTGATGCATGTGATGGGCCAGATGATTTTGTCGGTGCTGCTGTAGCTGCTTTACTTGAACCTGCCGCTGCAGGGGCCGGTGCTGCTTTTTGACTAGAAGCCGTACTAGAACTTGCTACTGAAGCAGGCGCTGCGCCTTGTGATTCAACCAAAACAATTAAATCACCCTCAGACACCTTACTGCCTTCATCGACCTTAATTTCTTTAACGATACCCGCAACCGGTGATGGCACTTCCATGGTTGCCTTATCAGTTTCTAAGGTAATTAAGGCATCTTCTTTACTAATCTGATCACCAACAGCAATATTGATTTCAATCACATCAACACCACTGTAATTACCGATATCCGGCACATGCACTTCTTGTACACTCGCCGCACCCATTGAAGCTGCTGTCGGTGCAGGACTTTCAGCTGTTTGATTTGCCGCAGGCGCTGCAGCACTAGCACCACCTGCACTTTCAACAACGAGCACTAAATCACCTTCAGACACTTTACTGCCTTCAGCGACTTTAATTTCTTTAACAACACCAGCAACAGGCGATGGCACTTCCATCGTTGCCTTATCTGTTTCTAGTGTAATTAAGGCATCTTCTTCGCTGATGGTATCGCCAACACTGACATTAACTTCAATTACGTCAACACCACTGTAATTACCAATATCAGGCACGCGCACCTCAACCGGGCCAGAAGAAGCCGCAACAGCTGCCGGAGCCGCTGGTGCTTCTGCAACAGGAGCAGGAGTCGATTCTACGGCTGAACTGCCTGCTGTTTCCACTTGCACAATCAAGCTCCCTTCAGAAACTTTACTGCCTTCTTCGACCTTGATGGCTTTGACAGTACCGGCAAAAGGTGCTGGCACTTCCATAGTCGCTTTATCGGTTTCTAGCGTGATAAGTGCATCGTCTACATCAACGCTATCGCCAACGCTGACATTAACTTCGATGACATCCACATCACTGTAATTACCAATATCAGGCACTAATACATCTTTAATCGTTGCCACGTTAATTTCTCCCCTAAACTCTCTTATGCCTGTAATGGATTAATGCGATTGACATCGATATTATATTTTTTAATCGCTTCAGAAACCTTGCTTGCAGGCACTTCACCTTGATCAGCCAAGGCTTTCAGTGACGCAACAACAACATAATAACGATCCACCTCAAAGTGACGACGTAATGCCGCACGCGAGTCAGAGCGACCAAAACCATCGGTACCCAAGGCAATAAAGCGACGATCTTTTGGCATATGCTCGCGCAATTGCTCAGTGTAAAGCTTCATGTAGTCGGTAGAGGCGATAATCGGTCCTTTGGTTTTTCCTAAACATTGTTCTAAATAGCTTTGACGCGGCTTGTCTTCTGGGTGTAATAGATTCCAGCGTGAAGTATCTATGCCATCACGGTGCAATTCATTCGCGCTGGTCATGCTCCACACTTCAGAGCTTACGCCAAAGTCTTGATCGAGTAATTCAGCCGCCGCTTCAACTTCACGCAAAATAGAGCCTGAACCCATCAATTGAACGTGCAACTTCTTGGCTTTTTTCGGCTTAATCAATGAATAAAGCCCTTTGATGATGCCTTCTTTCATGCTCTCATCGTAACCACGCTGAGGATAATTCTCATTCATGGTTGTTAAATAATAGAAGACGCTTTCATCGCGCTCATACATGCGGCGCATGCCTTCTTCAACAATGACAGCTAACTCATAAGCATACGTCGGATCATAAGTAATACAGTTTGGAATCGTTCCTGCCATAATATGACTATGACCATCTTCATGCTGCAAGCCTTCACCGTTGAGCGTCGTCCGCCCTGAGGTTCCACCAATTAAAAACCCACGCGCACGCATATCGCCTGCCAACCAGGATAAATCACCGACACGCTGAAAACCGAACATCGAATAATAAATATAGAACGGAATCATCGGCTCTTTATTACTGCTATACGAGGTTGCAGCGGCAAGCCATGAACAAAAGGCACCGGCTTCGTTAATCCCTTCTTGTAAGATCTGACCATTTTTTGCTTCTTTATAGAACATAATTTGGTCTTTATCTTCAGGCACATATTTTTGGCCTTCATGGGCATAAATACCCAATTGACGGAATAGCCCTTCCATACCAAAGGTCCGTGACTCATCCGGCACAATCGGTACGATACGCTTACCAATCTTCTTATCTTTGGCCAATGCCGATAGAATCTGCACAAAGGCCGTCGTCGTTGAGGCTTCACGCTCACCTGAGTCTTTCATCAAACGCTTGGCAAAATCAGTCGCTTTTGGAATCTCTAACTTCATCGCTTTATCATGACGACTCGGTAATGGACCACCTAACGTTTGACGGCGTGATTTTAAATATTTAATTTCTTCGCTATCTTCACCGGGGTGGAATAAATCAACGTTTTCAACGTTTTCATCACTGACCGGAATATTAAAGCGATCACGGAAAGTATAGAGTTCTTCACTACTCATTTTCTTCAAGTTATGCGCGATATTAAGCGCCTCACCCGCTTCACCCATGCCATAACCTTTTACCGTTTTAGCAAGAATCACCGTCGGCTTATCTTTGGTTTCAGTCGCTTGTTTATAGGCATTAAAGACTTTTTGCGTATCATGACCACCGCGACGCAGTGCGGCAAGTTCATCATCCGTTTTATCTTTAACAAGCTCTACTAATTCTGGATATTTACCAAAGAAATTCTCACGTAAATACGCGCCACCTTTAGCTTTATAGGCTTGGTATTCACCATCGCAAACTTCACTCATGCGTTGCATCAGTTTCCCAGAATGGTCTTTAGCGAATAGCTCATCCCAATCCGAACTCCACAGCACTTTAATCACATTCCAGCCAGCACCACGGAAGACACCTTCGAGCTCTTGAATAATGCTCGAATTACCCCGTACTGGGCCATCTAAACGCTGCAAGTTACAGTTAATCACAAAAATTAAGTTATCAAGTTTCTCACGGCCAGCTAAACTAATCGCACCGAGTGATTCTGGCTCATCCATTTCGCCATCGCCGCAATAGCACCAGACATGGCGCTGATCAGTTTTAATCACTTCGCGATTATGCAAATATCTGGCAAAACGTGCCTGATAAATCGCTGATAATGGGCCTAAGCCCATAGACACGGTTGGAAATTGCCAATAGGTCGGTTGTAACCAAGGGTGCGGATAAGATGATAAGCCTTTACCCGATGTTTCTTGACGAAAATTTCTAATTTGCTCTTCAGTCAAACGTCCTTCTAGATAAGAACGCGCATAGATTCCTGGAGCAATATGACCTTGAAAATAAACATAGTCACTGCCTTGCTCCGCATTCGGGCCACCGAAAAAATGATTAAAACCCACTTCATAAAGTGTTGAACTCGACGCATACGAACCAATATGGCCGCCGAGAGTAGAATCTTGGCGATTGGCATGCACAATCATCGCCGCCGCATTCCAACGCACGAGTGCCTCTAGGCGTGCTTCTATTTTTTTCATCCGCTGGAATCAAAGCTTCGGATTCAACAGGGATCGTATTGATATAAGGAGTAGTAATCTGCTCTGAGCCAACATTTACACCCAGTTCGCGCGCACGCTCTTTTACCTTATCTAATAAAAAGCCAACACGCTCGCTGCCATCAGCTTTCGCTACAGAGTTGATCGAATCAAGCCATTCGCCTGTTTCTTGCGGATCAATATCATGGATACTAGACATAACCACCCTTATCCTTAAATTTATTCATTCTCAGCATTATTGCTGATTGTTTTACTCAACGCAGACTTGCCTTATCAATCTGTCCATGCAGCACCGAAAACATCGATATTTATTAAGTACCGGGCAACTGTTTCTTAAACAGTAGGCATTCCTTACGCACCATAGTCTACTCTTTTTTAGCACGAAAGCCTAGTCAGCAGCCGTGCTGCAGCCGCATAAACAGCCGCGATTCTGCTTTAAGATTATTTAAACATGAAGTTAGTTAGACTTAACTATACTCACGGACAACACCCGCCAAACTCTCAGCAAAGCGAGTGATTTCTGCCATGCTTTCACCTTCAACCATCACCCGTATCAAAGGCTCAGTTCCAGAAGGACGCAGTAAAATTCGCCCACGCTCACCCAGTTGCTCTTCGGCTTTCATAACTTCTTTGTTGACCTTCTCCCAGGCATTATGATCGAGCTTTTCTTTCACTGGCACATTGATCATTTTCTGTGGGTACTTTTCAAACCCCGCTTTAAGCTCTTGAATATTTTTACCGAGGCGCTTCATGCTTGAGAGCACCTGCAAAGCGGCGACAATGCCATCACCTGTGGTTGTCACATTGCTGCAAATTAAATGGCCGGAAGATTCACCACCTAAGTTCCAAGCACGCGTATTCATCTCTTCGATGACATATCGATCACCTACTTGCGCCCGAGCAAAGGCAATTTTCTCACGAGCAAGTGCTTTTTCTAAGCCCAGATTACTCATCACTGTGCCAACCACACCGCCTTGCAAAATACCTTGCTGTTGGTAGTCTTTCGCCATGATGTAAAGCAAATCATCACCATCAACCACAGTACCAGCATGATCAATCACAATAAGACGATCACCATCACCATCCAGTGCAATACCAATATCTGCGCCCTCACTGAGCACCTTCTTGCACAACGCTTGCGGCGATGTCGCCCCGACATTATCATTAATATTGGTCCCGTTAGGTTCAACGCCGATAGTCACGACCTCAGCGCCTAACTCGCGAAATACGCTCGGCGCTACATGGTAAGTCGCCCCGTGCGCGCAATCGACAACGATTTTCAAGCCCGACAAGCTCAAATCATTTGGAATCGTTGCCTTACAATATTCTATGTACCGCCCCGGTGCATCATCAATTCGCCAAGCTTTACCCAATTCCAAAGACTCAACCGTTTGCATCGGTTTTTCAAGTTCAGCCTCGATCATCAACTCGATATTATCAGGTAACTTTACCCCTTGGGCGGAAAAAAACTTAATGCCATTATCATAATAAGGATTATGCGATGCACTGATCACCACCCCAGCATCCGCATGAAATGTCCGTGTTAAATAAGCAATCGCTGGTGTTGGCATCGGCCCTAATAAATATACATCTACCCCAGCGGCCGAAAAACCTGCTTCTAATGCAGCTTCGAACATATATCCTGAAATTCGCGTATCCTTGCCAATCACCACTTTACCTGCACCACTTTCACGGCGAATCACACTACCCACCGCCCAGCCGAGCTGCAAAATAAAGTCAGCTGTAATCGGTGCCTGGCCCACTCGTCCACGCACCCCATCGGTGCCAAAATATTTACGCTTTGTCGTCACTTTATTCTCACTTTACTTTTATTTATTCAAAATCTATTCAAACTTTTCATCAGGCTCAATTTAGCTTATTTATTTTATAACTGGGCATTCGTTGCCGCCATAATTTTCAGTGCATCTGCCGTTGCTTTCACATCATGCACGCGCAGAATATGCGCACCTTGCTGCACGCTGAGTAAAGCACCTGCTAAACTGCCATATAACCGCTGGTTAAAATCTTCTTCTTGTAAGACCGCACCAATAAAGCTCTTGCGCGATAAACCCACTAAAGTCGGCAAATTGAATTCAAGAAACTCAGCTAAATGAGCGAGCAAATAAAAATTCTCATCGGCATCTTTGCCATAATTACCGCCACCAAAGCCTGGGTCAATAATGATCCGTTCGGCCAATATTCCAGCGCCGAGGCACTCATTAACATGGCGTTTTAAATCTTGCTTAATTTGGGCTAATAACTCAGCTTTGCTTGAATCTTTAGGTCTGCGTATCGCCTCAAACATATGCATCAAACAAACAGGCACCTTTAGATCAGCAACAGTTTGCTTCGCCCCTTCCCGACTTAAAGCCCGCTGATCATTGATCATATCCGCCCCAGCACTCACCGCTGCACGCATGACTTCCGGACAGCTGGTGTCAACAGAAACCAAAATATCAAAGCGCGCTTTAATCGCTTCAATATGAGGGGCAACCCGGTCAATTTCTTCCTGAATACTTGGCGCTTCACGCTCAATATTTACAAAAGGATTGGTCGCCTCACCGCCAATATCTAAAATATTCGCACCTTCAGCTATCATCTGCCCGGCCAAACCCAGTACTGTCTCTTTATTAACCGCAATCGAAGATTGATAAAACGAGTTTGGCGAACAGTTAATCACCCCCATAATCAGCGGTGATTTTAATAAAATAGGCTGACCTGTTTTACTCAAGAAAAAAGGGCAACCGGTGCCCTTTCCTTGTTCATGTTTTTCTAGCATATAAAAACTCAAACAATATTAACGAACAGATGAGCGATTAAGCAGGATCATCTGCCGGTTTGCCATTGACATCCTGCGGTGGTGTCGCACTGTCTTGCTTTTCTTCGACCACTTGCGGCTGATCCCCTGGCTCTGATGAATCATTTTTATCCGACGGCTGGTCCCAATCTTTCGGTGCTTTGACTGGACGGCGCGCCATCAGGTCGGCCACCTGTTCACGGTCGATAGTTTCATAAACCATCAAGGCATCGGCCATCGCATCGAGAATATCACGATTTTCATCCAGTAATTTATGAGCGCGCGCATAGTTACGGTCGATTAACTTACGCACTTCTTCATCAATCGCAATCGATGTTTCATCAGAAAATTCAGGCGCACCTTTGCCCATACCGTAACCAAAGGGATCCCCGCCTTCTTGGCCATATAAGATCGGCCCCAAACGCTCAGACAATCCCCACTTAGTGACCATATTACGAGCTACTTCAGAAGCTTTTTCAATGTCATTCGAGGCCCCGGTGGTTACTTTTTCTGCACCGAAGATCATCTCTTCAGCAATACGGCCGCCGTACATACTCGAGATCAAACTCTCTAAGCGCTCACGCGAATAGCCATAACTATCTTCTTCAGGCAGGTACATCGTCACACCTAAAGCACGGCCGCGTGGCACAATCGATACTTTATAAACGGGATCATGATCGGGCACTAAACAACCGACAATGGCATGACCTGCCTCATGAAAGGCCGTTAAGCGTTTTTGATCTTCGGTCATCGCCATCGAACGACGCTCTGTACCCATCAAAATCTTATCTTTGGCATCATCGAATTCGCGCATGGCAACGACGGCTTTATCTTTGCGTGCAGCAAATAATGCAGCTTCATTCACTAAGTTCGCCAAATCTGCCCCAGAAAATCCAGGGGTACCACGAGCAATCAGTGACGCTTTCACATCATCACCCAAAGGCACTTTACGCATATGCACTTTTAGAATTTGCTCACGCCCTTTGACATCCGGCAAGCCAACATTGACCTGGCGATCAAAACGCCCGGGACGCAATAAGGCAGGATCAAGCACATCAGGACGGTTGGTCGCGGCGATCACAATCACCCCCTCGGTCCCTTCAAAGCCATCCATCTCAACGAGCATTTGATTCAAAGTTTGTTCACGCTCATCGTGACCACCGCCCATACCTGAGCCACGGTGACGACCGACCGCATCAATCTCATCAATAAAGATGATACAAGGCGCGCGCTTTTTCGCTTGCTCGAACATATCACGGACACGTGAGGCACCAACCCCCACAAACATTTCAACAAAGTCAGAGCCTGAGATAGAGAAAAACGGCACTTTCGCCTCACCAGCAATCGCCTTAGCTAATAACGTTTTACCGGTTCCAGGCGGGCCGACCATCAACACACCTTGCGGGATTTTACCGCCGAGCTTCTGAAACTTAGTCGGATCGCGCAGAAAATCAACCAGCTCTTTTACTTCTTCTTTGGCTTCTTCACAACCGGCAACATCAGAAAAATTAATTTTAATCTGATCTTCACCAAGCAGACGCGCTTTACTGGAACCGAAGGACATCATGCCCTTACCGCCACCACCGCCTTGCATCTGCCGCAAGAAGAAAATCCAAATCGCAATCAATAAAATGCCAGGGAACCAGCTAATTAGCGCTGAAAGTAGCCAGCTACGCTGCTCCGGTGGCTTAGCTGCAACCGTGACATTCTTGGCAATCATTTGGTCCATTAAAAACGGATCTTTCCAGGGGATATAGGTCGCAAATGGCGTACCGCTCGATGTTTGCCCCTTAATATTCAAACCATCGATGATCACGCTTTTCACCTGACCATTATTAATATCTTTGACAAATGTTGAATAATCTAGCCGATTAACCGACTGCTGACGCGGGCCTAAATTACTAAATACAGTAACTAATACTAATGCAATCACTAGCCATAGCATGATGTTTTTTATCATATCGCTCAAAGCCCTAACCTCTTAAAATTTTCCTGAATTTGTCTTGGCGACATTACACTCATTCTCACCTCCACCTTACACCATTTGAAAGTTTCTCGCCAGAAGGTAAATCTCACGCGAACGCGGCCTAGATGCTGCCGGTTTACGCGTAATCACCTTAGCAAACTTCGCACGCAAGGCTTTTATATATTCTTGTGAGCCAACCCCCTGGAACACCTTGACCAATAAATCACCCCCTGGCTTTAAGGTCTGCTCGGCAAAATACAGGGCTAATTCCACTAAATACATCGCTTGGGCCTGATCGCTGGTATCAATGCCACTCATATTTGGCGCCATATCAGAAAGCACGATATCCACCGCTCGGCCATCGAGCGTCTCAACCAGGCGATCATAAACGTCCTTCTCGGTAAAGTCTCCTTGCAAAGCAATAACATTATCGAGCGGATCCATCGGCAGTAAATCCAAACCAATCACGCAACCTGACTCACCCACCCAATCGGCAGCCAATTGTGACCAACCGCCGGGGGCTGCACCCAAATCGATCACCGTCATGCCACGGCGAATAATCTTATCTTTGTCTTGAACTTCTTTGAGTTTATAGCTCGCACGTGAACGGTAACCATCGGCGCGGGCTTTTTGCACATAAAAATCATCACGATGCTCTTGCAGCCAGCGTGAACTACTTTTCGACTTCTTTGCCATCGATATCCTCATTGGCATTTTTAATATGATTTAATTGGCGCGTGATGCGAAACAATAACCACGCCACCGCCAGGCCACTATAGGCCAACAAAGCAAGGCATTGATATAAATAACGATCAAACCAATTAGAGACACCTATTAATATAATAATCCCAAATAGAGCGATAATCGCAAGATCCAAACGAATATAAAAAAAGCGTTCAGAAGGTGGTTTTTTACTCATCAAATCGTTACACTACGGGTTTATTTTAAACGTAAAGCTTTCAAGGTGACAATTATGGCATTATCCAGTCAAGAAAAACAGACCCTAAAGTCTAGGGCGCACCATTTAAAGCCAGTTGTTACCGTCAGTCATAAAGGTCTTACTGAAAATGTTGCCAATGAACTCGAAATCGCACTGGCTCATCACGAATTAATCAAAGTTCGCATCAATTGTGGCGATCGTGATAAATTACAACAGATTACCGACACCATCTGCGAAAATCATCAGGCCGATTGCGTGCAAATCATCGGTTTCCTCGCTGTGCTCTATCGCCAAGCGCCAGCTAAACCTGCCGCCGAAAAGCCAAAAACCAAATCCAAACCTAACTCCAAAGCCAAGGCTCGCGCCAAACGCCAAGAGATAAAAGCCAAAGCTGAAAAAGAAGAACAAGCGCGCAAAAAAGCCAAATACTTCAAAAAAGTGACTCAGCCTCGCAACAAAGACTAATCAACGTCCATGCTCTTCCATATCATAGCCGCCCCTGCGCAAGCAGGGATCTAACCGAACTCTCAACAATTCCCACACCAGAAACCAAGAATCACTATCATTTGACGAAAAAGCAGTTCTGCAACATAATCAACTTTTGTTTTTAACACTAATAGAGCAACCATTAAATTAAATAACAAATGGACAATCAAATGCTTACGGAACAAGACGAAGGTCGCGGCCTCGTAAAAACCTATTGGCAAGACGTTCGTGAGCGCGTCGCAAAAGTTGAACCGACCTTTGCCAAACTCGTTGATGAACTGGACCCTGGGAAAGAGTTTCCATTATTTTTGGCTTACTATCCGTATGGCTCCATTATAGGTCAGCAAGAATTTTTTTTTCCTAGGGTCCAAGGCCCAAACTATTCAATATTTTCCGATAATACCCCTCAAGACATCGTTAAGCACTTAGGCTACGGCATAGGGTCAGCTCCATTTGGTATCATTCTAGGAAAAACAATTGAGGCTTTTATAGACTTTCGCGATAAAAAACTGACTACCCCATATAAAATATTTACACCTGGCACTTTTGCTCCATTTGCAAGGATTCTCAGCACCAAGAATAAAAACCCTAGGGTATATTCACCTAATGGAGTATTGGCATGGTCAGCAGGTGCTCGCTCTACCTTTATGCTACCCAAAATAAGTTCTGTAGACTGTCATAGAAACCTCCAGAAAGATTTTAACATTTCAGCTTCTGCACCTAGAGGCTTATACGATCACTGGGAAATTTTTGGTGCCATTGCTAACAGTTCAGTAACCAACAGTGACTGGCGCTGCTGCATGCTGTTTTTTTCGGAAAGTTGGATTAAGCATATTATCAATAGTACGGCATGGTTCAAAATTAAAAACCACTTATACGAAACAGCTTGGGGGTATAGTGAGTACCAGAGAAACTCTTTTTACTTTAGCACTATTTTCTCCATGATTCAGGAAGACAATAACTTAAAACCAAACCCATACCTAGTAGATACCATAAAACATTTGTTCACTAGTATGCTCGGAGTTTCAGCCAGCTATTCTCGAACAACAAGCGACTCCTTACTGCCTTACCAAGATATACAAAAAGCTTTCATTGAATCATATGGGCTAAAAAAATATCAACCTTGTATAATACAACCCAACCACTTCAATTTTGAAAGAGACACTCACTCTGTCTATTATTCGTTGCAATATCCATCAACTTATACTTTTTCACCAAAATCTCGCACTAGCTCTACAACAATCCTTGAAATACGTGAATTAAAATATCTAATGGATATATTCATAGATAAATTTAAACAAGAGGACTCCATCGTCTCTGATACAATAATGCATCAACTTACTCAAAATGTAGAAATTAACTACTTTCACAACAAAAAAGATAGCTTAGGAATTATTCAACATTCATCAAACATTAAGGCTTTAGATAAAAATTTCTACTCCCCCTATAACGATGAAATGCAATTCCCTAGCGATGCGCCTTTTTTGCGCGGCTGCATCAGCATTAATAGAAAGCCCTCTATAAGGCCAGAATCATGCTAACCGAAGTTGATGAAGGAAAAGGACTAGTTAAAGTTTATTGGCAAGATATACGCAAACGTGCCATGGAAGTTGAACCAGTCTTTTCTAAACTAGTAGATAAGCTTAGTCCTAACACAAATTTCCCCCTATTCTTAGCATATTACCCTTACGGTGCACTCACTGGAGATACAGAGACTACCCATCTGCCGACAATAGACAGAGGCAGTTACAAATTATCAGACACAGACATTCCAAAAGATGTTACAAAACATTTAGGTTACGCTAAAAACAGTATGCCTCTCAGCATGCTTCTCGATAAAAATATGGAAATGTTCATTGATCTACCTAATGAAAAAATATCAATCCCGTGGACTCTATGGAAGCCTGGACACTTTTTCCCGTTCAGTAGGATTTTAAGTCTAAAAAACACCAGGCAATACCCTGTTAATGGAGTCTTAAATGCAACAGCAGGAGCCAGGTCTGCATTTATGCTCCCTAACATTGGCTCTATGGTTAACCATTTCAATCTACAGCGTGACTTTAATATTCAACTTCCACCACCGAAATCATTGTACGAACACTGGTATATATTCAAAGAAATTGCAAATAGCAGCACATTCAAATCAGAATGGCGTAGCTGTATCATATATTTTTCTAAAAGTTGGGTTGATCATCTACATAACGACTCTAACTGGTTAGAGTTAAAAATGTATTTATATGAAAAAGGTTGGGCAAATACCGAATATCATAGAAATAGATTCTACTATGATATCGCCTTCTCTTCCATACAAAAAAACCGCAACTTAAAGCCGAACCCTTACTTAGCAGACACTGCTCAGCATTTATTTACAATAGCATTAGGTGCAACACCCGGATTTGCTCCTGCTGAAGGAGAAGAAAACCTTCCGACTAAACTTATACAAGAAGCATTTGTAGAATCATATGGCCTGAAAAAATACTTCCCTACTATTATGCAGCCATGTCAATTTATATTTGAAACTGACAAGTTTCCTGTCTATTATTCACTGCAAAATCCATCAACGTATGTGTTCTCACCCAAATCTAGACAAGCATCGAGCACACTGCTAGAAATGAGAGAATTAGAACATCTTGTTCGAATTTTCTCAGAAGAACTGTCTAAGCATGACTCAATTTGTTATGATTCAATCATAAGTCTTGCTGCAAAAAATATAAATTTCCAATACTTCCATAACAAAAAAGACCAGCACAATATAGTTACACCCTCTAGTAAAATTTCAACCTTGGATACAAGATTCAGACATTCCCACATCCATAATGAAAACGCAATATTCTCCAGCGATGCTCAATTTGTCCGTGGTTGTATTAGTATCAAAATAGACTAATCAATATCTTTCATGCCTTAGCAACCAACAGAGTCCTAAGCAAAAGACCGCAATAATACCGCTCAAATACCAGACCATATCTCCACTCCAATGTGAATAAATAAAACCTCCCACAATTGGGCCTATAGCCATACTGATAGCGTACACAGTTTTAAACAACCCTATACTTTGACCTTTCTTTTTAGCTGTTGCTTGCTGATAAATCAACAATTGAGCAACTGAAAAAAATCAGCATTTCACCAATGGTCCATACGATCATTGAAATAACAGCAATAACAAACACAAATGAAAAACATAAAACAATCAACCCTAACCCCATTAAAAAGGCACCCAAACCAAGAACTAGGATTTTATTTTTATTTTGAAAAGAGTTAACAATAGGGGCTTGTGCGAAAACTACCATTATGGGGTTCAACATAAACAACAAGCCAATAAGGCTGATGCTATACTGTGGAAAATTTTGATGTAAATAAACAACATACAGTGCTGTTTTCTCAGCTACTGCGATACCAATAAAAAATAAGCAACCTAAAGCAAGTAATAAGACTTTTTTATTTCCTCTTTTCTTATCACTAGACAGCTCCTCTGAAAAATCATTACCTAAAGAATCAGAATGTTTATCTTGTAAAAATAAAAATATAGAAGCTGTTAGCAGGCTAAAAAATGAGATATAAAATATTATAATAAATCCTGCGACTGCAAATAAACTTACAATTGCAGCCGCTATCCCAATCCCCAGATTAGATGAAACAGACAGCATATTAATAGCTTTCAGTTTCATTTTTGAAGACTTTTCACAACTGTTCAGCACCCAAACACTGTTTGATGTAATAAATCCATAAGCAAGTATACCAATAATTAATCCACTTAAAGACAAGCTATACACATCTCTTAAGTACGCCATAATCAAGAATAAAAACGCCATAATCAAAAGACTAACTGCTGAAACTGAATTTGCCGAAAATTTATCTACTAATTTCCCCGATAAGAACCCACCCAAAATCTTTCCTACACCATAGCAAGAAATAATAAATGTAGCACTTCCTACAGACAAACCTAAGTCTCTCACAAAATAAAATGATAAAAAAATACAACTCCACTAGCACTAGCTTCAACCAAACTAATGGCAACTCGCTGCCAAACTTCTTTTGAAAAACCAGAATAGTTGGATACATATCGACGACCGAGTAGAGTTATTTGCTGAATCACGACAATCCTTGTGTGTACTTTATACAAAGTACTATATTAACTATGAACATTCTATATTCAAAGCTTTTAACATGTTTTTATTTGCTTGATTCGAAGGATTAGGGGGAACATACAAAGTGGTAATTGCACTGAATTGAGCTTCAGAAAGCTGATTTAAAGGCAGCTTATCTATTCGAGGCTTAAACGTTGGGTATTGTGCTGCTTCATATAAAACGACTTCATGCCTCTCACCATAATATTTTGTTAAATAGCCAGATAATATAGTAGCAGCATGGTGATTATCATAATTAGCTGTATGCCCCAGACAACCTATAATTCCCACCTGCCATAGGACTAGATGAGAACGAGAATCAAAATTACGTTGATAAATAAGAAAGTCTGTCGTTTCAAATGACTGGCAACCACATTCTCCTGGATTGATTAATAAGTCAACAAACAAGCAATCTTCAGCAGAAATACCAGGCAAAATACTAGCAGTATATCCTTTGCTTCTTAAGACCCTTACAGCTTCTAAGCCTGGCTGAGCAAATACTGTAGGGTGACCATATAAGACAACGCATACATGCTGTTCTTTAATAACAGCTTCAACAATAACATCTGTGATTGCTCGATAGTTATCTACACGTTTAGGGTACTTGGTATAAAGCTTTTCCAAAGAAAATGCATTTTTATTATTTTTCTCTATCCATTTTTGTGCCACTGGCTCATTTAATAAATAACAAACTTGGTCAGCGTGCTGTATATACGCTTTAGCTTCCTCCGTTAAGTGCGAAATAGCTTTGATTCCTGACCCTACCAGGGTTAAAGAAGCTTGATCTATATTCATAGTTCAATTTCGCTTAATCTTAAGAAGAAGTCCTAAAGACATGGCTGACATCTGAGTAATATTTAGAATAGTCAGTAACATTATGAGTAGAGCACCGAAGCTGACTGCTTTCTACACCGATCACTTCTTGAATGCTCGCTACTTGATCAATTTGAATTTTATTTAACATATTATTTTTATACGGATTTTTTACAATTTCATCAAATAAAGCAACAATATCCATTAGACGCACACCTCAATTGTTACTCAGAAACGCTTTATCGTAACGTGAGTATTTCAAATTTTTGCTTGTTATAAAATAACAGCTTATCGGCTCTGTTCATGATAAAGTTTTGAGCCAATAACCGCAAGCCCTTGCCTTTTTATAAGGTAGACCATACAATCATTCTCACTCTGGGGAGTAGCTTCTCTTGCATTGCAAGAGGCACGTATCAACATACTTGGGAACATCCCATGGTACATGCGCCGCAAGGTTAGCAAGACCAGTAGTAAATGACTTCTTTAGTGTCGAGCTTAGAAGTGGTTTGCTATTGGCTAATTGCAAAGCTCGGCAGCTGTGGAGAACCCCATGCACTCATTCTTAGTTTCTACTTTTACTGTCGGCACCGCCGAACTTGGTGATAAAACTCAATTACTTACCTTGCTTTTTGCTGCACGCTTTAAAAAACCTGCGCCCATTATCGCTGCGATTCTAGTCGCTACCTTACTTAATCATGGTATCACCGCTTGGGCCGGCGCCTTTTTCAGCTCCTTTTTCACACCGATTATTTTGCATGGCGTGCTCACTGTGTCTTTTATCATCACTGCCATCTGGGCTTTAATCCCAGATACGCTGGATGAAGGGGAGGCCGGTAAGCACAACAAAAACATCTTCTGGACTGTTTTAATTACCTTTTTTATTGCAGAACTCGGCGATAAAACGCAGCTGGTCACTCTGGCTTTAAGTGCACAATACCAGACTGTCTTTTGGGTCACCCTTGGTACAACCTTAGGGATGATGATCGCGAATGTACCCGCTGTTTTCCTCGGTAAAATCTGGTGTGAGAAGCTACCTTTTAAGCTCATTCGTATCGTTTCCGCCTTGATATTCATAGCGTTAGCAAGCTATGAGGCTTATCAATTAGCTCTGTTACTCAACTAAATAAATTTGCCATGGCCCTCCTCAACAACTGCCGTCATTCCCGCGTAGGCGGGAATCTAAAGCTATCAGTTAACTGTATTTTCAATAAGCTTTACCTAGGTCGAGAATATTTCGAAGTGGCTCTAAAACCCTTAACCGTCCAATATATCAATATTTTTGATTATAAAAATTAATATTATATATTTTACTTATAATTTAAAAAAAGTGATGATGAAGCCAAGATTTTGGAGCATATCACATGAAAAACACGAAATTTATCCAACAATTCACTCCTAACTGGTTCGCTGTCACAATGGGCACCGGAGGCACCGCATTGGTCTTAAACCACTTTGCCAAAGCACTTCCTTTATTGGGCCATATCGCGGCCATCATCTGGCTGGTGAACATCATTTTATTTATTACCTTCTCATTTCTACTCACCCTGCGCTTTATCACTCACCCTCACCATATCCGCCTGATGCTCGCCCACCCGGTCCAGCCGTTATTTCTAGGCTGCATTCCAATGGGGTTAATTACTATCGTGAATGGCTTTATGAGTTTTGGTTGTCATTTATTCGATCCCAGCCTTGCCTTTAGCATCGCTCATGGCCTCTGGTGGCTAGATGTCGCCTTATCATTGTTTATTTCTTGGCTTATTCCCTTTGCGATGTTCATGCTCCAAGACCATGAGCTTAAAACCATGACACCGGTGTGGTTACTACCTTTGGTTGCCTGTGAGGTGGCTGCCTCTTCTGGTGGACTGCTTATTCCTCATATCAGCACTACCATTCGCCCTTGGGTCTTTGTGGTCAGCTGGAGCCTATGGTCTATCTCTGTCCTCCTTGCCTTTGGTGTGATCGCGATTTTCTTTAAACGCCTAGTATTGCATTCATTACCGGATAAAATGCTCGCACCTTCCATCTGGCTCGTGCTCGGCCCCATCGGTACTGGTGTCTTAGGTTTAATTACAATCAGTCAAGCTGCAGGCGCATTAGTAGGCCACTATCCAGCAGTCATGCAACAAATGCTTGAGATTCTTCCGAGCATTGGTTTATGGGCAGCAATTGTTCTTTGGGGTTTGGGTTTCTGGTGGTTTATTACTGCTTTGGTCAGCACTGCCTACCATTGGAGCAAAGGCATGGAGTTTAGCCTAAGCTGGTGGGCATTTACCTTCCCGCTTGCTGTCCTTACATTAGGCACCTTCGCCATTGCCGATCATACTCAAATGGCCTTCTTCAATATCGCTGGAATTATCGGAGCAACTTTATTAGTTATTTTCTGGCTTAATGTTAGCTACAAAACACTCATCGGTACATTTAACCAAACACTTTTTAGCGCACCTTGTTTAATAAGATAATTAATCTAGTTTACGATTTAAAAAGGGGTTAAAACATCCCCTTTTATTTATCTAAAAACTATTACTTAAAACGATTGATAGTTTTCTTGATTATAAGGGTAAACAGGAACTGCATGCCCTCCTGGCTTTCTGGCATAACCTTGTTCATACGTCACTACATTCTTATCTGTTGCCCGGCCCAGGGTTTGATGCCTTGCTGTCGTATGAATATAAACATTTGGTTTTTTAGCAAAGTTAATCAATGTTCTTACCGTATCATAACCAATAGTAACCTGCGCAAGGTCAGTACTTTTCTGGATAGCTGCAAGCATATTCACCATAGAATGTTCTGTCGTTACCGTATAAACAAGCAACTCTCGCCCATAAAAAGCCTTGAATACTTCTGGAGAGTTAATTTCAACCAAACTTGCTCCGGGTACGATTTTCCTGCCACTAAAGTAATTCTCCCAGTCTTTCACGGTTGGAATTCCTTGTTGTTCTTCTGCATGATAAATAAAATCATTCGCTGCCTTACTCAAATGTTGATACATTATTTTCATTTTTGCCGAATGCACACCACGCTTTAGATAATGCAAGCGCGCAGTAAAATAATGATCTAAAAATTCATGCCGCAACCGGTTTTTACTATCATGCGCAGCAGGCAGCGATGCCATTTTATCAATGTCTAAACTAATCAGGTTTCCCCCAGGAATACCGCAGCAATGCACCATGTCATAACGTGCTGACACATTATAAATATGTGGATAACAATTTGCTATCTCTGTCTGATCCTCCTTTCCTTGCTCATCCGGCCGCATCAAATCCCAGGCAAATATCAGCGCTCGCTGCCCCATTTTCAAAGCATTTTGGCGGCTTTTCAATCCTAATTGATGATCAATAATCTCACATATTTTATCTACTCCAGCTTTCGTAGCCAAACTCACAAAAGCCCCAGGATTAAGCCAAAAAGCAAGATTAACGCTTGCTACAATAACTGAGCTATTCAGTGCTTTTGTATAAGCAGGTGCTCGTCCATTTGGATTAATCTCTTGCATACCCGGTGGGTTAAATGCGACTGTTCGCATCGCAGTCGGAGTATTTAGCTCACCGTTGAATAGCTCGTGATTATCAACAGTCAGCATGGACACCCACTGCGCCAAACCTCCACCTAAAGAATGCCCAGTAATATAAATATCTTTTGGTAAAATATTTTGGTGTTTTGCATAGTTTAATACTTCAGCTAAGAAATTAATCGTATCATGCCCTTGCTCTATTGCCTGACCAGCCGCCAACTCCATATCAATTAACGCATCTGCCACACTGGAAGTACCGCGATAGGCAATTACTAAACGCGTTGGCAAATGTTGGTTTTCTGGATGATAACCATACAATACCGCAAAAAAACCATTTGATTTCACTTTATCAATAGCACCAGGAAAATCTTCCCTTTCCCATACTGCATTGCCACTCGCAGCTCTCAAAGTACTACTTTGGTTGTTATATGCATCATTGGATAATAGCGCCATATCATAAAGTGTTATACTGCTATCTTGCATATTTTACTCCTATTGTATTCCATATTTATTTGCAGCAATCGTGTAATCGAAATACTTCTGTGTGTATTTCACTGGTAAAGGAAACCGGTAAAAGTCGTTTGGTGTAGGTATTGCATTTGTCGTCAACTTGTTATAGTGAGGACCAGAACTTTTTTCAAGCCAAATCTCCACAGGAAAACTCGCTTGTGATGGGAATTTAGAACATGATCCTGCATTAAGCTTAATCTGATTAGTTCCAGACGATATAGTTTTATCAAACCCTACGAAAAACAAGCTAGTAAAACTCTCAGGCCCTATCCGACCATGATAATTATGCATTTGAGTGGTTGCTAGAAAAACTTTCATAGTTCCACGATCATCCAAAATTGGCAAAGTCATTTTAGATCTATTATTGTTTGGCCATAGAATTTTTAGGCTTTTATCCACATAAAGCTCTGCTCTGCAGTTGTAGTCCCACTTGCTCGCATAAGGCCCATACCCTTTACTAAAACTTTTAGATAGCGTCAGCTTAATCGCCTCTAGCCCCTTTGGCAGCTTGATTGCTTTACTTGCATCTAAACCATATTCATGGGCGTATTTATTGCTATAGGCCATGACGGAATAAGGTAGTTTAGTCGCTTTAAACTGAGCTTCGGTTAACGGCTTTGTGTAAGAAACCCTAAATAAGGTTATTAGGGGCAACAATAGCAAGCAAAAATATCTTTTTCTAATCATTTCTATTTTCCTTTTTTTGAAGACCAAAATGCACTAATAACACATAAGCCAACGATCACAACAATTATGAGCAGCACAGGAAGAAAGGCAGGTGCTGCGAATGCACCAATTAAAATAGCGCCAAACATCCCGTCATAACCAATCATATTGAATAGCACGATACCCAAAATAAAAATAACGAGTCCACTAAAAAAGATTGTAAGTATAGAAATAGCTAACCATTCTAATCCGATAGATGATTTTCCTTCTCTATATTCAACAGACTCGCTCGTTGAATTTGCTTGGTCACTCACATTTACATCATCTTGCACACTTTTCGTCATCGTGTTGTCATCCTATTTCTAATTAGAACTATCCCAAAGAAAAAGCACTCCCATAAGGAAATGCCTTGTTTTTTGACTTATGTTGTTTTTTTATCTCAATTTTATAACTTTTATATTTATTAATTCCATATAAGGGATAACACTTTATCAAAAAAGTAGTCAAAGCGCTATAACTCGACAATAAATCTCTTAATCCACGATAAGTCAATTTTACTGATGGGCTATACAGCCGTTATACTCAAAATAAAGTTAAGGAAAGTTAAGTTGCTATGGAATCATTTGCCACACTGATCAACCACCCTGCCCTTGCTCACAAAGTGAGCTTGCTGCGCTGTATAAAAACGGACTCACAACTTTTTCGTAGCCTAACCGCAGAGATTGCTCATATTCTCGCCTATGAAGCCAGTCGGAATTTTGCAATAAAAACAAAAACCATCACCACCCCTTTGCAAAAATGTGAGAGTGAATGCTTAAATCATTCTGCACCGATGATTATTCCCATTTTACGCGCGGGGCTAGGAATGGTCCCGGGAGTTACCAGCTTATTCCCAAAAGCTGTGATTGGTCATATTGGCTTAAAGCGCGATGAAAAGACACTCGAAGCACACTGTTATTATTTTAATCTACCGCCACAGGATCCTGACCAGCAGATCCTCGTCTGTGATCCGATGCTGGCAACCGGCCACTCAGCAGCAGCAGCACTTACACGCATCAAAGAAGTCGGCATTACCAATATCCACTTTCTAAATATCTTATCCGCCCCCGAAGGGATTAATCATTTAGCAAAAGAACACCCTGATATCAAGCTCTATACCGCGGCTTTAGATGAAAGGCTCAACGAAAAAGGCTATATCTGCCCAGGGCTGGGTGATGCCGGTGATCGTTTATTCGGTACAGTATAAAAATAAACAAAAGGCCCATTATCGGGCCTTATCGCTTATTAAAGCTATTTTATGTATGGCCGCTCGTCATTTAATGGCGTGGTTCATCCTCTTCATCAAACTCACCGTCCATCAACCCCATATTTTCTAGATGCTGCTCAAACATACCGACGACAAAAAATGCATTATCAATGCGCTCATCATCTTCAGTCACAGTTTTAACATTATCAAAGCTAAAGCTCTCTTCATCTTCAGGAATTTTGCCACGTTGCTGCTGCTCTAAATAGAGCCAAGTTGCAAAGAGGTAATAGCTCGCTTCCTCTTCAGTTTCTTCTTCTTCCTTCTCAGCGCTGATCACCACTTTATTAGATTTAACAAAATCATAATACAGTGCCTCGACATCGGTTAAGCGCTCAATTAAAAACTCACTTTGCTCGACATCATCATCGTTTTCTATCATTTCGTTGAGATTCGCAAGCTCGGCATGCAAAAATTTCACAAAATCAATCACAGCAGTCCCCTAAAAATTAACAGCCCAACCAAAGGCTTTGTTGCCGAGACCAGTCATCTCGCTCACATTTAAAGATCCTATTATAACAGATGACCCTACCATTAATCGATGCTATCATGCCACCTCAATTAGAATAATGACGAGTAACTTCATGCATTCAACACAGTGGATTTGGCACAACGGCCAGGTCATCGCCTGGGATAAGGCAACCACCCATATCCTCACCCATAGCTTGCACTATGGTTCAGCGATCTTTGAGGGCATTCGCTGCTATGAGACACCCAAAGGTCCGGCACTTTTTCGCTTACAAGAGCACCTGGAGCGTTTTTTATTTTCCTGCCAAGCCTTAAAGATGCCACTGGCCTATGATTTAAATACGCTGGCCGAAGCGACGATTAAAATTGTCAAAACCAATGGCTTAAAATCAGGCTATATCCGTCCTGTAGCCTATTTTGGCTATGGCATGAATGTGACTCCAACCGATATCGATGCAGAATGTGCCATCGCCTGTTGGCCGGGAGCCAGCATTGTGCCGCAAGGCTTACTCGATGTAAAAACCAGCCCAGTCGCTCGTATTCATCCAGATACCACAGTCAGTGAAGCGAAATTTGCCGGACATTATCTAAATAGTAATCTTGCCGCTCTTTGCATCCGTGGCACGCGTTACCATGAAGCCTTAATGCTCGATACCACCGGCCACGTCGCCGAAGGCTGTGGTCAGAATATCTTTATGGTCAAAGATGGCATACTGTATACTCCCCAAACCGGGCATATTCTCGCCGGCATCACTCGCGCCACCTTGCTAGAACTTGCTGAAAGTTTAGGCTTTAAAACCCGCGAGGCTCAATTAACCGTCGAAGACTTTTACAATGCCGATGAAGTCTTTTTCTCAGGGACAGCTGCCGAAGTCGCACCGATACGCTCTCTTGATGATAAAATCATTGCCGATGGCAGCGTAGGCCCCATCACCAAGAAGCTCAAAGAAGAGTACTTAAGTCTTGTTCATGGTCACAATAATCACTTTGCTCATTGCTTGACTCTACTCTAAAGACAAGCCCATTCAGTCTTTACTTAAGCCTAGGCGCTCGTATAAAATTTCACGAGCGCGCTGTCGCAGCGCTTCTCGCTCATAGAGCACATGGTGCTTAGCGTCTTCTATACAATACACTCGTGCTTGAGGAAACTTATGATGCAAAAAGCGTAAATTATAAGACCAAGCCACCGTCGTATCATCCGAGCCTTGAATCACCGTAATACTTTTTTCGCAGGGTGGATATTGGCTGAGGCTTTTCTCATACTCAAAAGCCGCTTCCAACCACTGAATGGGCATCACACAATGGCGCAATGGGTCCGCCAATAAGAAATCGGTAAACTTACGATCTGCACTGTTATCAATCTTACCTAACTTCACCTCACTCAACCAATGCCGTATCAAGTGATAAGTTAACTTGATGCGATACCAGTTAGCGATACGCACTAAAGGAGCAACAAGAATAATATTCATTGCTGCCAGGCGGGGTAGTTCACCTGATAATAACGCTAAAATCAACGCCGCAGCCCCAGTACTGTGAGCAAGTACAGCATCAGGCAATTGTTTTTTCTCACTAAATGCTGTGAGTACAGCACCTAGCACCTCTACATAACAACGAAAGTCATCAATATCCGCATTCGGCCCCGTTGATAAACCGTGTCCTGGCATATCATAAAGGCTCACCTGACAGTTCTTGCTTAATAAATCATTGACTAAATCTGCATGAATCCCCGAATGATCCAAATAACCATGCATAATTAAGACATGCTGAATTGGCTTTTTAGGGGTTAAATGATATACCGCAATGCGATGCCGAGCGACATTGATATAACTCACTTGAACCTGAATATCATCAGCTTCAGTTAAAGCAAAGCGATAATAATCAAAATATTGTTTGAGCTCATCGGTAAATAAGGTTTCTTCAGGCCACAAGGCAAGTTGCTGGCTGATTTTTTCATTGGCTAATGGCTCCATAGGTTCTGCTCTATCTCTTTGCTATACTGGGTGAATTATAGTTAGTTTATGTTATATCTTACTCTTATGATAAAAATAACAACACAACGATTATTTTTTGCTTTAAGCCTACCTGAGAAAAGTGCTGATGTGCTGGCAAATTACACAATCCAGCATAAAGCCCAAATATCAACAACAACCAAAAAAGTCAAATGGATTCCTAAAGAAAATTACCACATTACCCTCGCCTTCCTCGGCGCTGTTAAAACAACACTGATTGGGCCATTAATCGAAGAGGTAAATAATCAGCTGCACCTAAATTCATTAAAACCGCAAACTGTTAGTTTATCTTCACCTTACTTTTTAAAAACAGGCCACTCTCAAACTATTTTCGCCATAAAAGCCGAGCCAATTATTACATTAACTCAACTTGCCAAACTTTGCCAACAATCGGCAAAAATACTAAATATTACCGATTATTCCCACTCACATTTTAAGCCTCATATTACTCTTGCGCGCCTTAAAAATATTAATCATCAAAAAAAAGATAAATTTTTAAAACAGGTAAATAAGTCTAATCAATCAGTTAATGAATATTTTTTAGCAGAGTCGTTTGCTCTTTTTAGTAGCGAGCAAACTGCTAAAGGCAGCATTTATCACTGTCAACAGCGTTTTTTATTAAAATAATGAATAATGCTTTAGCTTACGCTTAATTTTATGTCGCCAACTTGACTCTTCATAGCTTAGCAATAAAGCTGGCAATAAAAATAAAATTAAAAATAGCGACCATGCCAAACCAAAAGTAATAGACACTGCCATCGGAATTAAAAATTTTGCCTGCAATGAGGTTTCAAACAATAAAGGCAATAAACCGGCAATCGTTGTAATCGACGTTAAAAATACCGCACGAAAACGCTGTTTGATCGCCGATGCCAACGCGTCTGATAAGGAATGCGCCTGGCCTTTCATATTTTTATAAAAGCTCACTAAAATAATCGAATCATTGGTCACAATACCTGCCAAACCAAATAAGCCAAATAAAGATAAAATTGTCATATCATAGCCTAATAACCAGTGTCCAAAAATTGCCCCACTTAAACTTAATGGGATAATTGACATCACAAATAATGGCCAGCTATATGATGAAAACATGACTACTAAAATTAAATAAATAAAAATCAACGCAAGACCCGCCCCAAAGAGCATATCGTTTAATGTTTCTTTTTGCTCTTGTGAGCGACCAGCAAAAGAAACTTGAATATTATCCTGGCTTGCTATCTTTTTCAAAACGCCTACTTTTAACTCTGCTAATACTTTATTGGCATTAGCAAGCTCAGCATTAACCTCTGCGGTTACGTGCACACTGATTTCCCCAGCACTGTGACGCAGTTCCTCAAAACCGGCGACACTTTTAATCGTCACTAAATCCTCTAAAGGTAACATCGTGCCAATACTCGACTTTGTCTTAATAGGGAGATATTTTAAACTAGCTAAATTATAACGTTCTGCATTTGGTAGGCGGATATTTACCTCAATTTCATCACGCCCTTGCGATAGTAGTTGTACCTGATAACCTGAATATGCATGCTGCACCTGCCTAGCGATATCATTGATTGTTAAACCAACGGTTTTAGCGGCTGGTTTTAATTCAAACAACCATTGCTCCTGACCAAAAGGTAAATCATCGGTAATATTCATTACGCCTGCAAACTTTGCAAGCTCACTCTGTACTTTTAAAGCAGCATTTTTAAGTTCAATCGGTGTAGCACCTGACAAACGAATATCAATATCCCGCCCAGGCGGCCCTCCTTTGACAACGGTAATCTCAAAAGACTCTACTTGAGGTGGTAATTGAATATGGTTTTTCCAAATAGCAATTAATTGGCGATTTGATACTTTCCTATTATCTGCAGGCGTCAACTCAACATTGAGGTGACCATAGACATCACCACGCTTTTCACTTTCATCTCCCTGAGTGTCTGCTGTTTTTCCTAAAACTAAATTTGTTAATACCAAAAATCCTTGATTATTTCTAGCTTGATAGTCATGATTAATTTGTTCTAATTGCTGCTCAGAATAACGTAAGAGCTGTTTAACCTTTTTTTGTGGCGTCCCTGCAACAAAGCCGACATTAAGCTTTAAGACATTACCATCGGGAGTTGGGAAAAAAGTAAAAGGCACACGGCCGCTCGCTAACAATGCGATGCTAATTGCAAAAGCAGCAACCCCAATCACAATAATTAATTGGCGATTTTTTAAACTAAAGTCGACAAAGTGACTCAATGGCCCATCGATAAATTTTTGATAGCGCCAATCAAAACGCTGACGCCACGGCACCGCTTTATCCTTGTGCATATTCCCTAAGCTAACTTTCAAATGCGCAGGTAAAACTAAAAAGCATTCTAATAATGAAGCGATAATCACACAGATGACAACCGTTGGAATAATTTGCAAAATCTGACCAATTAAGCCACCGATCAGCATTAACGGCAAGAAAGCTGCAATCGTTGTTAATGATGAAGCAAGCACCGGTTTAGACATTCGTATTGCACCGGCAACAGCCGCTTCGACAGGATTTCTGCCTTGCTGATAATGCACCAAGGTATCTTCACCAACCACGATGGTATCATCAACGATGATCCCCAAGCTCATAATCAAGGCAAACATCGTCACCATATCGATACTGCCGCCAATAAGATAGAGCACCCCCAAAGTTGCCATAAACGAAATCGGAATGCCAAAGGCGATCCAAAAAGCTACTCGTCGATTTAAAAATATAAATAAAATAATTAAAATAAAGGCCAAACCGGCAACACCATTATTAATCAACAAGGATAAACGCTGATCAATCATCTTCCATTGTTCATCATAAATCGTTAATTTAATACTTTCGCCAAGTTTAGGCTGCAAATCACTACGCCACTTTTCTAAAATTTTTGCAGCCTGTAAGGCATTGCCCTGCTCATTACGTTGCACGTAAAGCTCAACAGCAGGCTTGCCTTGATAAAATAATAACACCTCTTGTTCTTGTGACTGCAAAGCAACTTGGGCAATTTCTCCAAGTGTTATTCGCCCGCCTTGCTCATTGGCTTTAATTGGAATCTCTAGAAAATCTTCAGTTTTTTTTAGCCTGACGAGTTACCCGTAACTCACGACTGACCTCATTTAAACCAGCACTACCAGATGCGGCACGGGCATTTTCTTCTGCAATAATTTTTCCGACTTCTTCATGAGTCATCTGTAATTTAGTTAAGTTACGACTGGATATCGTAATTGCTACTTCTTGGTCTGGCACGCCGACTAAACTAATTTTATCTATGCCGCGTGCTAACAATTGATTTTCAAATTGATGCGCTAATTTCCTTAATGCTGCAAGGTTATCAGGCCCTGTAATTAATAAGCGTGCCACCGGCTCAAAGTGCTCTATGCGTTTAACCTTAGCGGCCTCTGCTTGTTGAGGTAAGCCTTGCACTTGAGCGACTTGGTTTTTTACCTGTTCAACCGCCCGCCCCATGTCAGTGCCTTCTTTAAACTCTAAAATAACAACACCAACACCTTTGTAAGCCACACTATTCATTTTTTTGATTGAAGAAACACTACGCAGTTCTCGCTCAAGTGGCACAATCACCGACTCTTCAATATCCGTCGCATTGGCTTTGGCCCAAGGCACTGTCACTGAAACATAATTCATCTCAAAATGGGGTAAGAACTGGGCATTTAATTTCCAAATACCCCATAAACCACTGCCAAGCATCATCAGCATTAACACATTACCAAGAACTCGATGTTTGACAAATAATTCGAGAAAACCCCGCCCAGCGCTCATAAGATCATCTTCACTTTTAAGCCTTGCCGAGCATTAGGCAGGTGTTGAGTTAAAATATGACTATCATCACTAATACCTGCCGCATTCACTAATAAATAACGCTGCCCTTGATTGCTCTTCCACTGGCCAAGACGCTCTACTTTAGTTAAAACTAAGCGATTATTCTTATCAACCAAATAAATATTATCTTGGCGATAAACCGCCGCTGCAGGCACCGCAATAGCAAGCACTTTCGGCAAAATCACCTCAAGATGCACATGCTCGTTTTGAATTAAATTCGTGGTATCCCTTTTGCTAGCAAAATAAACACGCTGCCCCACTTCACCGCTATGAATTTGCGCACTTATCCGCTCTAAATTAAATTCACTATGAAGTGATTTTTTCACTGTTGCGACTATTTTTTCTTTTTTAGCCAAGGCCGCTTGGAACAATGCATCATAGCGTTCTGGAAGTTTTGCAACGATTTCCATACGCTCTTTATCATATAAGCTCAAAAGTTTTGCTCCTGCGCTGACCCTCTCACCGGTTGCCACCCAGCGCTCACTAACAATAGCATTAAAAGGCGCGCGCACCTCAAGGCGCTGTAAATCATCCGCCAACTCAGCTTGCTTTGCTTTTGCTGCATTTAAACGCTCTGTCAGTGCCTGCAAGCGAAACTTATAATTTTTGACTTTAAACTCTAATTTACCGACCTTGATTTTCTGACTGACTACTTTTTCCTGGCTACGATCTAAACCCGCTTGAGACGAAGCACGCTGCTTGAGTAGACGCTTCTCTCTGGAGTACTCTTTTTCTTTTAAAACAAGCAATGCCTTCTCGGCGCGAAACTCTTGAGACTCATGATGGGCGCGCAATTCTTCAGTCAATATTTCAGCTTCTAAACGCTTAACTTCTGCGTTTTGCGCAACAAGTTGATATTTGATTTGAGCACTATCAAACTCTAATAATAACTGCCCTTTTGTCACAGTTTGGCCCGCTTTAACAAGAACGCGTTGTACAAAGGCAGCTACAGGAATAGACAACTGACTTTCTTCAACAGATCGGACAATGCCTAATAGCTCTAGATAAGGCGCATATTCTTGCCGACTTACCGTCATGGCTGTGACTGTGATAATATTTTCATGGTTCTCTAGGGTTTTCGGTGTTTTTTTGCTCATCAATAGCGCGACAACAACAATAATCGCCGCAATGCCCACCCATAGCGCTGCTTTATGCGTTCGCAAACAAGCCTTTATCACTCTGATCACAAAATTAGTAACTCCCTGTTATCTTTTAAAATTCCTTTTATATTAATTATGTATATTAACTATAGTGTGCCTTTATCAATTCCTCACCTCAATACAACTTGCATAAATTAGGCACAATCAAGATAATAGGGCCGAAATCAGCAAAACTTGAGAGTCCATCATGGCGCAACGCGAACATTTACAACTTCCAGACGGTGCAGATAAATTACTACTACACTCGTGCTGTGCACCCTGCTCAGGCGAACTAATGGAGGCTTTTTTAGAGTCAAATATTGACTACACGATCTTCTTTTATAACCCAAACATTCACCCTAAACGTGAATATGAAATTCGCAAAGAAGAGAACAAGCGTTTCGCTGACAAGCATGGCATTCCATTCATCGATGCCGACTATGATGTTGATAATTGGTTTAAGCGTGCTAAAGGGCTAGAACATGAACCAGAGCGCGGCATTCGTTGCACCATGTGCTTTGATATGCGCTTTGAACGTACAGCACTCTATGCTCATGAGCATGACTTTAAAGTGATCACGAGCTCCCTTGGCATCTCACGCTGGAAAAATATGACTCAGATTAATGATTGTGGTGTCCGTGCCGCGGCTAAATACCCTAAAATGACTTACTGGCAATACAACTGGCGCAAAGGTGGCGGTTCCAAACGCATGATCGATATCTCCAAGCGCGAAGAATTCTATCAACAAGAATACTGCGGCTGTGCTTACTCATTACGCGACACTAATAATTGGCGCCGTGATAATCAGCGCGAGCCGATTAAAATCGGTGTTAAGTATTACTCAAACGATGAAAATACATAAACTGGCCAATACGAATCATCGCCGTTAATAGCACTAAGACACTATAAGCAATCGCCAGGCCTGTAAACCCTGCAGGCCACACGATCATCACAATAAAAAAGACAAAGGCCTCAAAACGTTCCATTAACCCCGGACTGTAATGAAAACTTTTATAATCCGATTTTTTTAGAAAAAATAGCGACGACTAAAAAAGAAGTAATACATAAATAACTCGCCCCAAGCATTAAAAAAGCCTCTAGTGCACGTTCAGCCGGTGCCACCATCAATAACCCGAACATCACAGCAAATTCAACGGCTCGATCACAGAAAATATCTAATACGCATCCTTGATCCGAACTGCTATCAAAATGACGCGCAACCACACCATCTAAACTATCTAAATAACCTGAAAGTAATAATAAGACAACCGCCCAAACAGGCTGGCCGACAGCAATACAAACAGCAGCAATAAGGCCAGTGATCAAGCTAAGGATGGTAATACTATTGGCTGAAAGTCGGCAAAAACGTGCGACTGGAAAAACGAAAAGCCTTTGGTAAACTGCGCTAAAATTGCTATCTATCACTATCTATTGTTCCTCTCTTTTTAAGTCACGTCTTCATATTAGAAACTTCTCGCAAAAAGAACAACTACTAATACAGGCTAGACTAGATAGGACTTCCCACCAAAAACTTGAGTCTTATCAAAATTAATACTCCCCGAAGAAAAGATTAAGTCCAAATGGTGACTCCCCATTGCGCCACCACCCAAACCAAGATGTAGGCCACAATGCCGTTCTTCAAACCCTGCGTTACGCCCATGTAGCTGAATTACCCCTTCGTTAGTACCAATGCCAAGCTCTTCTATTCGCCGATTTGAAGAATTCATTGATAAATATTTATTAAAATCTCTTTTTAAGTCAGAATTCTCTGAACCTACAAATTTAATTTCACTATCTTCAATATGTAATTCAAGTGGTTGCTCTATCACACCGTATTTAATCGCAAATGGAATTGTACTTAAAAACGCACCGCTAAAATACACTTTACCATTGATTTCATCAGAGTGGGTTGCAATTTCGCCGGGTACAATGTCCAAATTACCGATACCATTTATGTTTGTCCATTTTTGCTCTGCGGCAGATAATTTAGCAGTTAAGTGCGAGCCATTGTTATCTGTAAATTTTAATTGAGTTGAGGCATGAGCAATCTGAATCAATTTATTATTAATGTTGGCAATACGCTCAGGGTCTATCATAAATGCCTCATTAAAAAATTGGCCATAATCTTTAAATAAAACTGACTTCTTCCAATTTTTTTTAATCACAGGATTAATCGCATAAATATACTCAGGTCCGTGAGGCGTAGGATTTTTTAAAGTAGATGAGTCATAAAACAGTAAAAATAAATCACACTCTTCATCTATCGCGTGCATTAGCCGTTCTTTTTTTTCTTTCTCTAAATTATAAGGAGTAAATTTATAGTTTAGCCCTGCCAAAGTGTTAAATGCCACCATCTCACTTATTAATCCTGAATACTTCTCACTAAAGCCAATGACTATATTAGCTTCATCAATATTTTTAATTGCCGGGTGAAATTTTAAATAAAAAAGGAAATTGCGAATAGCGTTCATAAATACCACACAAGATAAAATAAGAAATCAAAAAAAGACACAGGAAAGAGAACTCTTCCCTATATCAAAAGCACTTAAGTTAATTTACTTTAACTTTAAGGCCAAAGCGCAGTACCAAAAGGGACGACTGCATCTTCTTCCATCATTTCAACAGCTTCTTGATGCGTTTCAAGATCAAACCAATTTTCAAGAGCAACTTCTTTATTTTCCATGATATCCTCCATTAGGTTTTGTTTTAAACTAAGGCCGATAAAACCCGCTAAAATATTCAATATTTTGATCAATTAAAATCATAACGCTTAAAAACGATACCGTGCTTATTAAAGTAAACAGTTATATTCTCGCCTCATTACGATATTTTTTTGGTTCAAAATCCATCTTGCAAAAAGGCGATCACACCTTTTAACCAAGATGAATAAAGTTTGTTTAACGGCCATCTATAGGATTATCACAAAATAAAAATACTTTCAACATAAGCAGCCATAAACAAAAACAGGAGAGTATTATGAATAAATAAAAAATAAAGCATTTAAAATACATTAAATAAAAGTTTAAATATTTTTATATACTGCTGCCAGCTTTTTAAAAATGACAAATCACCAACCTTACATTTGAAGTAACCAGTAATATGGCTATAATTAATAATGATTATCATTATCTAAAACTGATTATTCTAAAAATAAGGAGATTTTATTATGCTTGCCTCACTGATCATCGTTTTCCGTGAAGTTATGGAAATGGCAATTATTATCAGCGTATTACTTGCAGCCACTCAAAATATCCCTGGTCGCAAACGTTGGATTAATATTGGTATTATTTCAGGGATTGGCGGTGCATTTATACTCGCCTTACTCATGATCTTATTTTCAAGCATTTTCAAAGGCGCGAGCAAACAAGTTTTAAATGCCATTATTTTATTTGCTGCGACAGGCTTAATTGCTTATACCGTGATCTGGATGAAGCAACACAGCCAAGAGTTTGCAAGCCGCTTAAAAAGCACAGGCCAAGCGATTATTAGCGGCCAAGCCTCCTTATCGATGCTTTCAATTATCGTTGGTCTTGCTATTTTGCGCGAAGGGTCAGAAATTATACTGTTCTTATACAGTATCTTTATCTCCAACCAAACCTCAATCATAGCTCTTACCTCAGGCGCTTTAATCGGATTAGCTTTAGGCTTAGCACTCAGTGTATTAATGTATCAGGGTTTTATTCGCCTGCCTTTAAAACAATTATTTACAGTAACCAGTATATTACTCGCCTTTATTGCCGCAGGCCTCGCTTCAAAAGCAACGGGAAAATTAATCAGCATTGACGCATTACCCGCAATTATTCCACACATTTGGGATACTTCAGCTCTACTCTCAGATCACAGTTTAGTCGGCAAATTTTTTGCAATCATGTTTGGTTATAATGATCAACCCAGTGCGATGCAATTGATTATCTATTTAGCAGTTCTAGCTATTATTTTCCTAACACCAGCTTATTTAAAAAATAAAAACGACAAACAAGATGATAATAATCAATCAATAGAAAATCAACCCAGATAAAAATAAATTTAAAAGCTCCTTTTGGAGCTTTATCAACTCAATACTAACAATTACAGTATCATTTTTAGAAAAATTCCCACACGCTCTGCTAGAAAGTGTACCGAACATTCATCAAAAAACCATTAAGGGATAAGTTCACTAAGTGTTCATTTGTACTAGCCTCACCCCCTTCCTCTTCTGACTCCACAGACAATAAGCCCTCCAAGGTGACTTTTAACGAAAGATGTGATGTTAAGTGAAGCGTAACACCTGGCGTTAGAGCTGAAGGCAATTTTGCAAGTATTTCCTCAGTCAAGGCGCTGCTTTTCCAGTTTGCATCGCCTCCTACCGAGTAGATTGATGTGTCTTTGCTCCTAACATTTTCAGCAGCAGTCGTTTGGAATATTTGCAAAAAACAAAGCAGAACAGTCGTAACCGTGATTTTTCTCATAATCATCTCTTAATCAAACCCACTAAACTTTACCTAACTTTAAGAATTCAAACAAGAAAATATTGAAAGGCGACTACAACTAATTCATGTAACTTTTAAACACACCTTTTCCTTTTTTATTAAAAAATAAAGCAGCTAAAAACCCCAGCTCAAAGCCTTAGAAAGTCGTTTAACCGCTGTTAATATAATCGAATCTAAAGCATAACTGACAAATTCAGTAAACAAGTGAGTAATCGCATCGCACAATAAGTGGTGACGTGTATGCCACACCAGATAGAGGTGTTTAATCAGAGTATAAACACTCTTAGCCATAGCAAGAATGCCCTAACATGGAACCGCAGTAGCGCTTTTTCCAGCTATTATTAGTAAAAATTAGATATATCGACAGTCTTGTTGAAGTATAAAGGATCAGCTAATTTTCTATTGAATCATTAAAGTCAACGGGTTGAACATGCACCTCGTTCGCCCCAACAGCTATAACTTTGACTTTACTTCCTGCTGTAATCTTTGTATCGCTAACTGCTTTCCAATGGGTGCCCTCAATTTTTACCCGAATCGACTCACCCGGGTTCAAAACGGTGGGCAATATAAATTCATGACCGATTAAACGTTGCGTGCGCTGGTTAAGGTTGGGCTGATCGACGCGTTGAGGGTGTTTTTTCCAATACATTCGCCATAGCACAACCGAGACTATGCTTAGCACCGCAAATAAAAAAAGCTGGGCTTCCCAGGGAATCGGCACTATCCATAACACGATTCCAACAACAAGCGCTGCCATGCCACACCAGAGCAAAATCCCCCCAGCGCCGAGCACTTCAAAAACCATCAAGACAATGCCAAAACTAAGCCAGTGCCAATACTGCAGTTGGTTTAATAGGTGCTCCATTCTTTCACTCCCTAAAACTTATTGATTATCTTTGAAGGTATTTTTAATAATCTCACCAATACCGCCCACAGAACCAATGAGCTGGCTGGCCTCTAAGGGCATCATAATGACTTTTTGGTTCTCTGCAGAGCCAATCGTTGATAGGGCTTCTATATATTTTTGAGCAATAAAATAATTAATTGCCTGGACATTCCCCGTATTTAAGGCATTAGAAAGTGTTTCTGTCGCATTGGCCTCTGCAAGTGCCAAACGCTCACGTGCTTCAGCTTGGCGAAACGCCTGCTCTTTCTCACCTTCTGCCGCCAAAATCACCGCTTGCTTACTGCCTTCGGCTTGAAGAATTTCAGATTGACGCATACCTTCAGACTCTAAGATGGCCGCACGCTTATCACGCTCTGCTTTCATTTGCCTTGCCATTGAATCAACCAAGTCTGCCGGAGGCGCAATTTCTTTAATCTCAATGCGTGTGACTTTTACTCCCCAAGGCCCTGTCGCCTCATCAATCACCATCAGCAGTTTACTATTGATGCCATCACGCTTAGAGAGCATGCTATCTAAATCCATTGCCCCTAAAACCGTCCGAATATTAGTCATGGTTAAATTGCGAATCGCGTGCTCTAATTGATTCACTTCATAAGCGGCTTGTGCTGCGTCTGTCACCTGGAAAAACACCACCGCATCCACTCTCACCATGGCATTATCCCGGCTGATAATCTCTTGTGATGGAATATCTAAGACTTGCTCCATCATATTCAATTTAGCGCCGACACGATCTATCATGGGAATAATCAAGGCCAAACCAGGCTTTAACGTATGGGTATAGCGACCAAAACGTTCTATGGTCCACTCACTTCCTTGCGGAACCACCTTCACTCCCATCAATACAACAACTATAGCCAATACAACCAAGACAATAACAACAATGCCAATACCTGAAATCATGACGCTCTCCCAAATTTTATTTATCTTCCACTATACCGATTTAACCTTACTTTGTCCTAGCTCAATCTATCTGGTTTTTGATTTTTAATTAAAACCGGTTAATTTATAAGTTGTTATAATCAATAATCAAAGGCGCATGATCAGAAAAACGCTCTTCTTTATAAATACTTTCACTTGCCACTTTATCTTTTAAGTTTGGCGTAATCAGTTGATAATCTATCCGCCAACCGACATTCTTTGCCCAAGCCTGACCGCGGTTCGACCACCAGGTATATTGCTCAGCTTGCTGATTCACCACGCGAAAGGCATCGACAAAACCCACATCATTAATTACATCATCCATCCAAGCACGCTCAGCCGGTGTGCAGCCTGAGGTTTTTTGATTGGATTTAAAATTTTTAATGTCTATTTCTTGGTGAATAGTATTCCAATCTCCACAAATAATATATTCTCGACCATCCTCTCTATAACCTTTGAGTATTTCCATAAAATTATGCATAAACTGCCATTTTCTGTCCTGGCGCTCCTCTGAAGAAGACCCCGAAGGTAGATATAAAGATGCAATACTTAGCTTGCCAAAATCCGCTTGAATATAGCGTCCTTCACGATCAGCGATTTCAAAGCCTAGGCCAGTGTGCACAGCATCTGGCTTTTGCTTGCTATAAATCGCAACACCACTATAGCCTTTTTTTTCTGCATCAAATAAATAACGGTGATAACCCTCAGGGTTAAAGAGATCATCATCGAGCTGATGCTCCTGCGCCTTAGTCTCTTGAATACAAATAACATCCGCATTCACAATATTTAACCAATCAAAAAAACCTTTACGCGCCGCCGCTCGTATGCCATTTACATTTGCAGAAATAACTCTCATACGCCCTCCTAAAAACGGCAGCATGACAGCCTGAACACAGACTGTCAATTGATGTTTTTTATCTCTTTAAAATCAAATATCTTTATCTTAGTAAACCCTGTCCCAACTCACCTTTTCATTCTAAACTCTTAAAGCTTGGATAATATCCGTTGCCAGCAAACCTGCCTCCCCTTTTTGCAATAACAGACGATCAGCAGTCCAGCCATGTTGAGTCACCGCATACTGCGCCGCAAGGCTGATAGAATCTAATTGAAAAGCAAGACCTGCGGCTATACCCGCTAATACATCCCCCATCCCTGCACTAGCCATCCCTGGATTACCATAGGGACAAACATAAATATTTTTCTCATCAGCAATTAGGCTGCCACAACCTTTTAAAACCACACACCCCTGATACTTTTGCTGTAATTTTTTAATTGTCATAAAGCGATTTTCTTGAATTTTCTCACTACTACAGTTCAATAGTCGAGCCGCTTCACCCGGATGAGGGGTGAGTAACCAGTTTTCATATTGCAGTGGATTTTTAGCCAACCAGCCAAGCGCACCGGCATCCAAGACTAAATGTTTATTCAGGGAAATTGCCTGACGTATCACTCTATCCATAATAGACAAACCACACGCACTATCGACTAAACCTGGACCAACCAGCAGGGTATCGGCCTGACTGACTAAATCTAGCAGCTCATCACTGCTGGTATTTTCACTCAGCCCATAACTCATCAACTCTGGCTGATATAAGGCAACAAGCCGGGCATGATCCTCCAGTGTTGCAAGCCTCACTAAGCCCGCCCCCGCACGCAACGCTGCAGTCGCCGCCATCAATCCAGCTCCCAGCATGCCAGGACCACCGGCCAACACAAGAGTCTCACCATAGCCTCCCTTATGGCTATTTTTACGACGCTTAGTGAGTAATGTGCTTGCCTGCTGCAGTAAATAACTATCCGGCTGTATTTTATTATAAATCTTCGCTGCTAAATCCAAAGAACGATAAATCACTCGCCCAGCATATTCAGGCCCATCTCCAGTATATAAGCCTTGCTTATTCCCTATAAAAGTCACCGTCTGCTCAGCACGCACTGCCTCTTGAGTGCATATGCCCAGGCTTGCATTCAACCCCGAAGGCACATCGATGCTCAGACAAGGTGCATTTAGCTGATTAATAAAGCGCATCGCTCGCAAATAGTCATGCTGCAGTTTACCTTGAAAGCCTGTTCCTAATAAAGCATCAATAATCACTGTTTTTTCACTACAAACTTGCTCTGAGCAATTTAAGCTAGATATCTTTACGCCGGCATTGATGGCTAAGTCTGCAGCCTTATAAGCATCACCCGATAATTTATCGATGTGACTTAAACCCTGAACTAAAACCTCCCAGCCCGCTTGCTTAGCAAGGGATGCAATAATATAACCATCCCCGGCATTATTACCCTTGCCGCAAAAAATTAACAACTGCTTTTTCGCTGGATAATACTCTTGGATAACTTGAAAAGCTGCAGCGCCTGCTTTTTGCATCAGCTCGAAGCTATTGATATTAAATTCATGAATAGCCACTTGATCTAAAGCTCGTACTTGCTCTGTCGTATATAAATTAACTTCTTCCATCGCTCCCTCATCCTTCCATCAGGTCATGCTTTAGCCCTAGTGTAGCAGGTGTGAAAAGCCTTTACATTCTCTCACCCTTAGGATATAAACCTGGGTAAAGCTAGGGGTATCTGGAGTTCCAGATTGAGAGAGTCCCTTAGAACCTGATTCGGTTAACACCGACGGAGGGAAGCTTTGCCAGTTTCTATACTTCTTGTATAAAGACCTGCACTCCCTCCCTATGTAGTAAATTTAGGGGAGAATTTAAATTTATGTCTACAAAAAATAATCATAACACTGCCGCTGAAGACTTTAGTGTTGCCAAACGCTTACGCCAACCTTTTACCGGCTCAAAAAAAATATTTCAACAAGGTTCTCGCGATGATTTAATCGTGACCATGCGTGCCGTTGAACAAACGGATACGCCTTTAGAGCACGGTTTAGAGAAAAACCCAGATATTCCTCTTTACGACACATCTGGACCCTATACCGACCCAAACATCAATATTGATTTAAGCCAAGGATTAACCAGCATACGCACCGCTTGGATTCAAGAGCGCAATGATACCGAAGAACTTTCAGGCTATAGCTCAAATTTTACTCAGCAGCACTTAAGCCAAGAACAGTGGAAAGTCCCACAGTTTAAGCGCACCAGAAAGCCACTAAGAGCAAAAGCAGGTCATAATGTCAGCCAAATGCATTATGCCAAGCGCGGCATTATCACCCCTGAAATGGAATATGTCGCCATTCGCGAGAATGCTCGCCGTCAAGACATTCAAGACCAAACACTCACCTCACAACATTTAGGCGCACATTTTGGCGCGAATATCCCAACAGAAATTACCCCTGAATTTGTCCGCTCAGAAGTCGCCTGTGGCCGTGCGATTATTCCGGCAAATATTAATCACCCAGAAATCGAACCGATGATCATCGGCCGTAACTTCCGCGTTAAAATCAATGCCAATATTGGCACCTCTGCGGTGACGTCATCCATCAGCGAAGAAGTGGAGAAAATGATCTGGGCTACACGCTGGGGGGCAGATAATGTCATGGACTTATCCACAGGAAAACACATCCATGAAACCCGTGAGTGGATTTTACGCAACTCTCCTGTCCCTATCGGTACCGTTCCTATTTATCAAGCACTAGAAAAAGTGGACGGCAAAGCCGAAGAACTCACTTGGGAGATGTATCGCGACACCCTCATTGAACAAGCCGAGCAAGGTGTCGATTATTTTACCATTCATGCCGGCGTCTTACTCCGTCATATTCCACTGACCGCCAAGCGCATGACAGGCATCGTCTCACGCGGTGGTTCTATCATGGCCAAATGGTGCTTAGCGCATCATAAAGAGAGCTTTTTATATACTCATTTTCATGAGATTTGTGAAATCATGAAAGCCTATGATGTCTCTTTTTCTTTGGGGGATGGCTTTCGCCCAGGCTCGATTGCCGATGCCAATGATAGAGCACAATTCGCTGAATTAGAAACGTTGGGTGAGCTGACTAAAGTGGCTTGGGAGCACGATGTTCAAACCATGATCGAAGGACCCGGTCATATCCCAGCTCAATTAATTAAAGACAATGTTGATAAAGAGTTACACGATTGCTTCGAAGCACCTTTTTATGTCCTCGGGCCTTTAGTCACCGATGTTGCTCCAGGTTATGATCATATCACCTCTGGCATTGGTGCCACCATGATCGGCTGGTATGGTGCTGCCATGCTCTGTTATGTGACCCCAAAAGAACACTTAGGCTTGCCAGACAAGCATGATGTACGTGATGGGGTCATCGCCTACAAGATCGCCGCTCACGCAGCAGACATTGCCAAAGGCTACCCTGGCGCGCAAATTAGGGATAACGCCTTATCAAAAGCTCGTTTCGAATTCCGCTGGGAAGACCAGTTCAACTTAAGCTTAGATCCTGAAAAAGCACGTTCTATGCATGATGAAACCATGCCCAAAGAAGCACATAAGGTCGCCCATTTTTGCTCGATGTGTGGTCCACACTTTTGCTCGATGAAAATCACTCAGGACGTTAGAGACTATGCTCACCAGCAAAGCCTCAATAATAATGAGGCATTAAGTCAGGGTATGCAAGAAAAGTCTGAAGAATATAAAAAATCGGGTTTATATAATAAAGTATAGCCAGGTCGTTATTTTTAAAATTAATTATTTTTATCATATATAATATAAGGGCTTAATGAAAAGCCCTTATATTTTATTCATGCCGACATTGTTCTTTTTTATTCATCTAAATCTTAAACCACAAACGTTGAACATAAATTTTTAATTTTTCCTAAAAGTGCTTTATTTTTATAAAAGTGAATTAATGTTTGGCAGGTTGCCCTGTTAATTAACATAATCTCACAGCGAAGATGACAGAGGATAAGTTATTGTGCTAGTCTGCCTGGAGTCTCGGGTCTTACATTTTCTGATAGCACGTTGTTGGAGTTTAATCCGATATGATGAAAAGCAACCAATATCATAATTACTGGTTCACTATCCCCATTCTTTGCTTTGCAGTGATACTCGGTCCTATGGGTGTCGACCTCTATGCACCTTCTTTACCATGGATAGCAAAAGGGTTAAACGCTAGTCCTCACCTAACCAGACTAACCTTGCCATGTTTTTCTTATGGCGTTGCAATTGGATCACTTATCTTTGGCACTTTATCAGATGCTTTTGGGCGAAAAAAACCACTGACTATTGGGCTAGCTCTCTACGTGGTTATCAGCTTACTTTGCACTGCTTCGCCTAATGTTTACTCTTTATTAGCATTAAGGTTTATGCAAGGATTTTTTTTAGCCTCCTTGTTTGTTGGCTATAGAGCGTTTATTGCCGATGTCTACGGACCTGTGAATAAAATTCAGCATGCAATGGCACCGATTGGTTTATTTTTTTCACTAAGCCCAATAATTTCACCATTTATCGGCGCTTATTTACAACACTTCTTGGGTTGGGAGGCCAACTTTGTTTTTTTAGCCGCATATGGAGCACTGGTCTTATGTGCATTTCTCATCCTTCCTGAAACTCATTGGCAACGCACACCTATACACAAGCAACAAATCTTCAAACGATACCTTCAAATTCTAACAACGCCTGTTTTTTGGGTAGGTATATTGTTTATGAGTGTTTCCAGTATCATTGTTATATTTGCGGTCACCGGTTCATTTTTGATACAAGATATACTCGGCTATAGCGCAATCACTTTTGGTCATACGGCACTCTCTCTTGGAGCTGCATGCTTTGTTGGTAGTTATGTTTATCGTTTTATGCAAAGCCGTTTTAAGCTTGCCCGAATTGTTATTTCAAATTTATTAGCTGCACTAGCTTCAGCGATTATATTAGCAATACTGTCAATTCAGTTCCCTATTAACTTTTGGGCGATAACAATCCCTGTGTTTGCAATTTTCTTCTTTATTTCATGCGCAGGACTTTATCAAGTGGGTACAGGCATCTGCATTAGTTTATTTCCCGAAATGGCAGGTACAGCAGGAGCTGCGTCGTCTATTATATATTTACTGGTACTTTCCCTACTTGTATCGCTTGCCAGCCTTTTGAAAGTGCAAACAGCCATACCATTGGCAATTTTTTACTTAATAATACTCATAACGCTTCTTGTTGTTGCAATTATATTTTCAGCAACAAGTAGCGGTCGCGCTAAAATGGGCTAGGCCGTCAGTATGATTTTCGCATTAGACAATGCAATTGCTAATATAATTTAATCTACCGCCCAAACTAAATGTTTAACATGCAAAACCATTTGCTTTTCGAAGGGCGAAAAGATGCATGATACAGTGATTTATTTATTCATCAGCTCTTTATCGATGAATTAAAGCAATATCTATGCACCCGTTAATTTTAGTGATCTTTCATTCGTTTTTGTAAATTTAATTGCTGTGCTATACGCAAATAAAATAGCAAACAAGCCAAAGACAAAGATCAGCCCCGCTAGCGTATTAACAGAGAGTGGTAAAAAGGAAATAGTCAGGGTTGAAACACCGCCGCCGATAAATGATGCAAAGTTAAATAGCGATGCAGCAGAGCCTGCAATTTTTCGATCAACCAGTCTCATAGCTCCAGCACTTGCAGTAGGGCGAATAATACCGATTGCAGTCGTTGTCATCAATACAGGCAAAATCACACTTAAAGATGAATTTGGCCAAACCAGGTGAGTCACAAATAACAGCAGCCCAGCAAAGCAAATTAGCCCGGCACCGACTCGTAACCAAACTGATAAGCCAAAACGATTGGCAATACTGGGTGAAACCAACCCCATTCCCAGTATACCGATACCATTTAAGGCAAATAACTCACCTACTTCAGCCACAGGATAATGATATATCTTAGTAAAAACTAAACGGGAAAATCGTCGCGATGCCAAATAAGGTTCCATAAGAAAATAAACTCGTCAACGTATAGCCTAAATATTTTGAGTTTTTTAATAACGTCATATAATTGCAAACAATATGATCAAGCTTGAGTGCATGGTCATTTTTATGGTGATGTGTTTCATTAAATGTAACTATAATAAAAAACAGATAAAAAATTACCCAAAACAACAAGCAACTCAAAGCTCGCACGCCAATCAAACCAACCTTGCAAATACCCGCCTAATAAAGGACCCAACACAGGGCATACACCGATGGCTAGCATAATCATGCCGATCACCTTTACCAGGCGCTCTTTCGCATAGACATCACGGGCAATGGCTAAACTTCCAGCAACAGAGCAACAAGCACCGATTGCTTGGAAAAAACCGTGATGTTAACAACATCTCTATCGAGGTTGCCGCAGCAACGCCTATGCTTGCTATAGTAAAGATAATCAAACCGCCAATTAGCACAGGTTTACGACCAAAACGATCGAATAACGGCCCATAGACTAATTGAGGCAACGCTAAGCCAAATAAAAAGAAACTCATCACCCACTGTATATGACTAGTATGAAAATACTGCGCCATATCCGGCAAAGAAGGCAAAAATATATCATTGCCCAGAGGAGTGATTAAACAAACCGACAAAACAACATAAAAACAAATAGTTAATCTTTTTTCCAAGAGAATACTCCTTAAGCCTATATAGGTCTTAAACACCTATAGAAAACACATGTTAAACACGCTTGGTTAAACTGTCAAGTGCTGGGCTTGTCAAGAAGAGAGCACCAGGGTAAGCTGTGGCAAAGCTTAATTACTGGAAAGTCCATGTCCCGTACCAACAAAACACAATTTGCTATTCTTGGCTATCTCACCAAGCGCGATGCTATGTCAGGCTATGATATTAAAAGACTCCTTGAGAAAGTCGCTTCTTTTTACTGGTCAGAGAGCAACTCACAGCTCTACCCCCTGTTAAAAAAGCTGCTCGCCCAAGACATGGTCACTATGGCAGAAACACAAGAGTCTGGTAGAAAGCGTAATCTTTATAGCATCACAGAAAAAGGCCGTGAGCACCTATTAACGTGGCTGCGCCAAGATGTTGAAGAAACAACAATACGTAATGAGCTTATGTTAAAATTGAGCCTTGCTCAGCACTTATCAACAACAGACACCTTGGAGCATATTGACTATTTTGCCGAACAAGTCCAAAGTCGCAAACGCAAACTCAAAAAAATTCAACAGCACATCGAAAATGATCATAAAAATCGTCAAGATCAAGAATATTTGTTAATGACTTATCGGCACTCGGAGCTTATTTTAGAAGCCCAGGAAAAATGGTGTAAAGAAGTGCAAAAAAACTAAATGATAAAAAATAACAGGCCAGAAAAAAAGAGGGACAAATCCCTCTTTTAGATATTAAATATTTTATAAAAACAAAATCACAAAATCTCTTTTAAAACCTTCTCAAATTTAGTGATGAATAATTGATTTTCTTCGGGTAGCCCAACGCTAACACGCAAGAAATCAGCTAAACCATCTGCAACCGTTGGGCGCACAATCACGCCTTCTTTAAGCAGAGCATTAAAAACATCCATTGCTCGCTCTCCTACTTTCACCAAAATAAAGTTAGTTGCAGAAGGGACATATTCTAAGCCTAATTTATCAAAACATGATTTTAAATAAATTAAACCTTGATGATTATTAGCAAGATTTTTTTCCAGATAATCTTTATCTTCTAATGCCGCTAAGGCTGCGGCGACAGCAATACTATTACAGTTAAAGCTATAGCGCACTCGCATCATATAGTTCACCAAATCGCTTGAACTAATACTATAGCCTACACGTAAACTTCCCAAGCCATAGGCCTTGGAAAAAGTTCGGGTAATTACTAAATTAGTATGCTGGTCAAGTAAACTTATTGCTGATTGATAATTCTCATCTTCAACGTATTCATAATAGGCTTCATCGAGCACAACCAAAACATTCTCTGGCACTTCTTTTAAGAAATTTTGTATCTCATTAAAAGTTAACCAAGTACCTGTTGGATTATTTGGATTAGCAATAAAAACAATTTTTGTTTTTTCAGTAACTGCTGCTAACATCGCCTCTAAATCATGGCCATAATGTTTAGCGGCTGTTTGAATAATACTCGCCCCTGACATCTTGCCAAAAATACGATAGACCGAGAAGGCATGTTCAGAAACCACAACCTCATCACCCTCGCTAACAAAGCAGCGAATTAGCATACCTAGGTTTTCAGAAGAGCCTGCGCCAATCACAATTTGCTCAGGCTTAACTCCATCTTTTTTAGCTAAGCGCTCACGCAAAACAGGCGCCGCATCTTCCGGATAGCGGGCAACATCATGGGCTGCCTGCTCTATTGCGACCTTGACCTTTTGAGAAGGTGGCAATGGACTTTCATTACTGGCAAGTTTAATAATCGTTTCTAAGCCATATTCACGTTTAAGCTCATCAATACTTTTACCTGGTTTATACGGAATCACTTCACGAATGAAAGCAGGGGCAAGTTCATCTAGATTTAATGACATGGTTTCATCATCCTGCATCGGGTTGGTTTTCAGGAGCCGCTTGAATAAAGGCATCGTGCTCCATACAATGCTCATAAATTGCCAAAATACGTGGGAACTTTGTTAAATCGCAATTAAAACGCTTGGCATTATAAACCTGAGGAATTAAGCACACATCCGCCAGGCTTAGCTGGTCACCCAAACAATATTGGTCACAAGTTTCACCGAGCATTTTTTCAATTGCAGTAAAACCAGTTAAAACCCAATGATGATACCACGTATTTTTTACTTCATCATCCACCTTTAACTCACCTTTCAAGTACTGTAATACACGTAAGTTATTCATTGGGTGAATATCGCAAGCGATAGCATAGGCAATTTGCCGCGCTTTTGCAGCAAGCCAAATGTCCTTTGGCACAAGTGGCATGACACCTGGGTATTTAGCATCTAAATACTCAACAATTGCGAGTGACTGCGTGATCACCGCTTCACCATCAATCAAGCTTGGAACAAGCTGTTGAGGGTTAATCTCCGTGTAATCCGCTTTATATTGCTCACCACCCTCATTTAATAAATGAACTGGAATATTTTCATAATTAATTTCTTTGAGTGCTAAAGCAATTCTAACTCGAAAGCTTGCTGAAGAACGAAAATAACCATAAAGCTTCACGATTAACTCCTTTATTTGCTATATTCTACAACTTGCTGATCGATGGCACCGAATAGGCTCTGACCTTGTTGATTAAACATTTCTATGCGAATTTTGTCGCCAAATTGCATAAAAGGTGTTTTAGCTTCACCACTTTCAATAATCTCCAGCATGCGCTTTTCTGCTAAACAACATGAGCCAGAGCTTCGATCAACATTAGAGATAGTACCAGAACCCACAATTGCACCCGCAGCCAATGGACGCGTTTTAGCCGCATGAGAGACAAGTTCAGGGAAGTTAAACGTCATATCTACACCAGCATTAGGCTTGCCAAAAAGCTTATTATTTAAATGCACCATCATCGGTAAGTGCACTTTTTCACCATCCCAAGCTTCTGCTAATTCATCTGGAGTAATTGCCACTGGAGAAAAACTGCTCGATGGTTTAGATTGGAAAAAACCAAAGCCTTTAGCGAGTTCTGCTGGAATCAAACTACGTAACGATACATCGTTAACTAACATAAATAAACGAATATTCTCTTTAGCAGCCTTAGGATCTGCTGCCATCGCAACATCACCAGTAATCACTGCTAACTCAGCCTCAAAGTCGATACCAAAATCTGTGCTTTCAGCCTGAATATCATCACGAGGGCCGATAAAAGAATCACTGCCGCCTTGATACATTAACGGATCATGCCAAAAACTCTCTGGCATTTTCGCACCACGTGCCTTACGCACTAGCTCAACATGATTCACATACGCACTGCCATCAGCCCATTGATAAGCACGCGGCAATGGTGACATGCAAGCATTTTCATTAAAGTCAAAACTATCAGCGATTTCATTTTGATTCAAACCGATGTATATTTCTTGTAATTTAGGCTCGGTATTCACCCAATCATCCAGAGCAACCTGCAACGTCTTCGCAATAGAGCTTACTGTGACTGCTTTTTTTAAATCACGACTGACAACAATCAGCTTGCCATCGCGGCTACCATCTTTTAAAGTTGCTAATTTCATTAGTCATTAACCTCATTTTTCAACTAAATTTCATTAAAATTTCATATATAAAACGATATATTTATTTAAGCTATTTAATTTCACCAAGAAGAAGGGCCGTGCGACCCTTACTATTATTCGTCTTTTAAAACACCACGTCTAACTTGGTCTAATTCAATTGAGTCGAATAAAGCTTGGAAATTACCCTCACCAAACCCTTCATCGCCCTTACGTTGAATGATCTCAAAAAATGCGGGGCCAATTACTGTATCAGTAAAGATTTGCAATAATAGACCGCCATCAGCCGTCGGCGCACCATCAATTAAAATTTTATTCTTGTGTAAATCTTCAACAGATTCGCTGTGCCAAGGCACACGCTTAGCAATGCCCTCGTAATACGTATCTGGTGTATCTAAGAATGTCACACCGTTAGAACGGATATTTTCAACAGATTTGTAAATATTGCTTGAAGTCAAAGCAATGTGCTGAATTCCTTCACCATTAAACTCATTGATGAACTCTTCGATTTGAGATTTATCATCAGAAGACTCGTTGATAGGAATACGAATTTTTCCACAAGGGCTGGTCATTGCGCGACTTTTAAGGCCTGTCAGTTTGCCTTCAATATCAAAATAACGAATCTCACGAAAGTTAAAGAGCTTTTCATAAAAGCCAGCCCATTTATCCATGTTACCGCGCAAAACATTATGGGTGACATGATCCAACTCAACCAAGCCCATATTTGTACTATTCATATCAACACCGGCAATAATCTCAAACTCGCTTTCAAGGTCATAGTCTTCACTAACAAAGTATAAGACACTACCACCAATGCCATAAATCGCAGGCACATCAATCACGCCTTCACCAGTGAACACTTCTGCACCCAGTTCTACCGCACGCTCAAAGGCAAAGCTAGCATCCTTTACACGAAAACCCATGGCTGAAGTACAGGGGCCATGCTGGTCAGAGAATTTTTGTGATGCACTATTTGAATCACGATTAACAAGAAAATGGATATTGCCTTGCTTCCATAATTCTACGTCTTTCCTTGCATGCACCGCAATTTTACTAAAGCCTAAATTAGTAAATGTTGTAGTAAAGTGTTCTGGATTTTTACTTGCTGTAAACTCAAGAAATGAAAACCCTTGAGTTTGCATAGGGTTAATCGTCGTCGTAGGTCCCACGTTCGCAGCATTCGCATCTGTCATGCCAGTCTCCTTTTTTTGTTTTTGAATCAAACATCTTTCCTAAATCACATCCACGCTATCAGATTCTCTTGAATAAATACATAGTTTTATTAATAATAAGCGTGCCGATTAAACTAAATTGCAGTATTGCAGTGCAAAAAACCAGACTGTTTTCTTATTAAAATCTATAATTAAGAAAACAGCATAGAAGGAGGACTTATGGGAAATGAAGAGGAAAATAACGGCGATTTTTTAAGCGCTTACGAAAAAGGTGAGCTTGCAGGCAGTGACCCACGCTGCGCGCCTGTCAAATTAGATGGGCCCATGCTAGTGGGCAAGCAATTTCCTGAGCTCCAATATTCTGCAGAGCAACACAACACCTGGAAAACACTTTTTCAGCGTCAAATTAAAATCTTAGAAGGACGTGCAAGCCATGACTTCATCGAAGGCGTGAAAAAATTAGATCTGCCTTCTGATCACCTTCCTTCTGTGCATAAACTCAACGACAAGCTTCACCAGTTTCATGACTGGCAAGTCGGCTATTCGCCTGGGTTACTTGAAGGCACTCAATTTATCGCCGCTCTAGCGGACCGAGTCATTCCCTCCACCAATTATATCCGCGAGCCTCATGAGCTAGACTACACGCCTGCACCAGACATGTTTCATGAGATATTTGGCCATATGCCATTGATTACTAATCCTTATTTTTCAGAGTTTTTCCAAGATTTTGGCAAAGCCTCATTGAATGCAGACGAAAAAACAGCAATTAAATTAGAACGTTTTTATTGGTTTACCGTTGAGTTTGGCCTAATCCAAGAGGCGACAGGCACGCGGATATATGGTGCAGGAATTCTCTCTTCCTATAACGAAACCTTACATTGCCTCACCGACAAAGTAGAAAAAATGGCCATTTAAGCCGGCCGATCTTGGTAATCAAGAATACGATGTTTGGCATATGCAGCCACTGTTATTTGTTATAGAGTCCTATGAGCAACTCAAAGCTGAATTTCATGATTGGGCTAAGCATGACTTAAAAATCTTGTAACAACCCTAGTTTTTGTGCTGCTATGGCGTGATAAAGCTGATCTCCATAGTGGCAATACTCTTCATAACAACTGTACACCAACTTTATAACATGTGGATCACTATGTTCACATGCAAGCTGAAATAGCGTTGCCCATGTTGGTAAGAGTTGACTAATTTCAGGTATATCTTCATATTTTGGGCAGCCAAGCATAACATACACAACTGATAGTGATAACCAATAATTTCTAATTGCCAGCTCTTGGCGCTGTTGCGATTTAAAATAAGGCAAAATTGTTCGTAACGCATGACAGCTCGTTACTCCATGCAACACAGTAAAATTTTGTGTAGAAAAATATAACTTTGCCAACACGCTAGCAATATCTTTTAAACTATTTTCATGAATATTCAACACAGGTAATTTTTTCAAATCCAGCTGTGTTACTATTTTTTGCAAACGAATCTCTATATTTTCTCCGCTGGCCTGAACTTTATTGAACTCAGCCTTACTTTGGATATGGCTTAAAATATCATCATGTGAACCCAAATCAAAATTAGGTTTTTGATCAGATAATCGCCAAAATCCAGCGGCCCAATACGCAAAGGCATAAGGAATATCATTGTCATCTCCAGCATCAACACTCAATGCTAAACGGATCAGCGGATGATAGGCATGAACAGCAAATCCATTGATAAACTGGGGCAAATAATGGACTAGAAAATCATCTTTCCCAAACTTTGAAAACTCATTTTTAAAAAAGATCAAATAGCTCGAGTAGCAAGAATAACAACCGAGATGATTTAACCAGTTTTTATGGTCTATAGCCACCATATTTACATCAGCAACAGCAGTTTGCAAATGATATCGGTCAATATAAAACTTTGCATATTTTTCTAATCGTTGATGATTTGCACCCATTTTTGATAAACTAATCAAAACCATCGGCAAGTGATTTGCTAATTTATAATTTTGGTAAAAGGGCGATAATGGCTTATATTTATCAAGTAACTCACCAAGCATAGTTCACCTCCAACTTCTCAACGTTATGATCAAATAAAATATTTTGCGCACACTCTATTTCTAACTTCGTTTCAGAAGCATCAATAACATTTGAGTTTTGCCGATAATAAAAACAACCTAAGTAATTCATTCCTAAATATTCCGCAGTTAAAGAAAAAATATCTTCAAATACATCAGAAGAATTCACTGCATAGGTAGAAATAATAAATAAGTTTTTCCCTCTTAATTTTCTCCCAAGGTCTTTTCTAATCGTTAGTAAATCTGACCAACGATCGATAAATGTTTTCATAACTGCACTCATGGTGTACCAATAAACAGGCGTTGCTAAAACGATTGTCTCATGCTCCATCATCTGTTTTGCTAAATTTATAAAATCATCATCTTGATTATTATATTGATAGTCAAAATAAGAAATATTATAATCATTAAGATCATATAAAACGGACTGTTTTCCATTAAAAACTTGTTCTATCGCTTTACGTGTATCTCCGTCTGAGCGAGAACTGCCAAGAAATATAATGGGTTCTTTTTTATTCGCTATTTTATTCATATTGGTTTCTCAGATTAATATCTTCTATTAAATACTCGGCAAACTCATAATAGCGATTATTTTCATCATGAGTATAAATTCGACGACGTCAGTAACGCTCAATCTCGCTATAAAATTGATGACCTCATATCTCAAAATTAAATAAACAAAAATATTTACTTAATAGCTAGAGTCTAGCAAAGCTGCTAGAATATGTAAATACAAAAGTTTATTTAAATGACTAACATGAAAGACGAACAGAGCACTAGAGATAAAATTCTTTATTTATTAAAGACTAAAGGGCCAAAAATGGCTCAAGAACTGGCTGACACGCTCGAACTCACTTCTATGGGCGCACGTCAACAGTTGCACCGCTTAGAGCAAGAAGGTCTGGTTTCTCACTATGAAGATAATGCACAACGTGGTCGCCCCAAGCGCTTTTGGTGCACTACAGAAAAAGCCGAGCAGCAATTCCCAGATAGCCATGCTGAACTGGCTGTAAGTTTGATTCAAAGCATCAATAGTGCTTTTGGTGAAAACGGCTTGGATCAAATTATTCAAACTCGAGAACATCAAATGCTCAAGCTCTATCAGCAAGAGATTGATCAGCATAATCACTTAGAAAATAAACTAAAAGCCCTGGCTAAACTACGTAGGCAAGAAGGCTATATGGCAGAAGTCAAAAAAGCAGACGATTGTTTTTATTTACTCGAAAATCATTGCCCTATTTGCATTGCTGCAAAACACTGCCAAAATTTTTGCCGCTCAGAGCTGGAAGTTTTTCAAAACGTTCTGGGAGATAAGGTTAAAGTCAGCCGAACTGAGCATATTATTCAGGGCGCCAGGCGCTGCGCTTATAAGATTACAAAAAACAAAAAATAAAAAAGCCGCTAAATAGCAGCTTTTAAACGGATTTAAATTAGATTATTAAAAACTTAATCTATTTTTGGATAATGTGAAGGGTAGCCCAATTGAGCAACACCTGTTTCTATTGCAGCTTTTGCAACGGCAGCAGGAACACACTCTTTTAAGCGTGGATCAATGGGTTTAGGTAAAATATATTCAGCACCAAAACTTAGCACCTCATCTTTTCCATAAGCATTGACCACTTCTTTAGGTGCTGGCTCATGGGCTAAATCACGTACCGCATTGACAGCCGCCACTTGCATCTCCATATTAATGCGTTTAGCACGTACATCCAGGGCACCACGAAAAATAAAAGGAAAGACCAATAAATTATTCACCTGATTAGGAAAATCACTACGCCCTGTTGCCATAATAATATCATCACGTATTTTATGAGCCACAGCAGGGTGGATTTCTGGATCTGGATTAGATAAAGCAAAAATAACTGGGCGTGGTGCCATCGAAGTCAGCATTTCTGGCGTTAAAATATTCGGTGCTGATAGGCCAATAAAGACATCAGCATCACGTACTGCATCTTCTAAGCTACGCTTATCCGTTTCAATCGCAAACGCATATTTATAAGGGTTTAAGCGTTGACGCTCAGAGTGAATCACCCCTTCGCGATCAACCACAAAGATCTTATCTCGTGACGCACCTAAAGTCGTTAATAAGCGCATGGAGGTTAAACCAGCAGCACCGGCCCCAGCACAGACGATATTGCAATCTTTTAACTCTTTGCCTTGTAATTCAAGCGCATTTAAAAGACCAGAAGCAATGGTAATTGCCGTACCATGTTGATCATCATGAAATACCGGAATATCTAAACGCTCATGCAATGCATGCTCAACCTGGAAACATTCAGGTGCTTTAATATCTTCAAGGTTAATCCCACCAAAGCTCGGCGAGATCCTCGCCACTGTATTAATCAGATCAGACGGGTTATCCGCATCAACTTCGATATCAATCGCATCAATATTGGCAAAGCGCTTAAACAACGCTGCTTTTCCTTCCATCACCGGCTTACTGGCTAAAGCACCTACATTGCCTAAACCAAGCACCGCACTACCATTACTAATGACTGCAACGGTATTCCCTTTAGAGGTATAGCGGTAAGCTGCATTTGGATCTTCAGCGATTTCACGCACTGGCTCTGCAACACCTGGGCTATAAGCCAAAGAAAGATCGTGCTGGGTTTCCATGGACTTTGTCACCGCAATGCTCAGCTTCCCTGGTGCAGGTTTAGAGTGATAATCTAACGCTGCTTGCTTTGATTCTGTATTGCTCATTACATCCTCGCTTAGTCGAACAATTTCACATCCTCAATATAATGCCATAAAAAAAGCGCCTAGAAGGCGCTTTTTTAACAAAATTTGTAATTAGCAGGCGAATTATGCTTTCTTGCCAAAACGCGCATAACGCTTCTTGAATTTATCCACACGACCGCCAGAATCAAGAACTTTTTGTGTTCCTGTATAGAAAGGATGGCAAGCTGAGCAGACTTCAATTTGAAGCTCGTCTTTTGCTAAAGTTGAGCGAGTTGTAAACTTGTTACCACAGCTACATTCAACACTCACATTCTCATATTTTGGGTGGATGCCTTCTCTCATGATATATACCTCATTAATGATATGCCGCCACCCTGCTTAGACAGGCACCGCATATGCTTTTTAAAAACTCGTTAAGCGCCAGATTGCGCCAAATATCGGCCGATTCTACCAATCCTCTAACAAAAAGTAAATAGCCTTCATTGAGGACAAAAAAATGCGCAGGCGTTAAAACACGTGCGCAAAAATTTTAAGGAGTGTCGCCTCACAAGAAAACCGAACCTCCCCTAAACATAGACGAAACGTTCAATTCAAATTGTGAAACCAGGCTCACTATGCCATAAGCCCCCATAAAATGCAAAATAAACTACAAAAATCAAGAAGAATGTAACAAAAAATCAAAATTATGCTAAAATGTAGTAAATTTACCTATATTTTTATTTTAGAGTGATATAATAGCATGAGCAGCTTATTACAACATATTCAAAACTTCCTCGCCGAACTGCGTAAATCGGAGCGCAAAGTCGGTGAATGGGTTCTTAGCAACAACCAAACAGCAATTCAACTTAGCATCACCGACCTGGCTCGTCAGGCCGATGTCAGCGAACCGACCGTCTTGCGTTTTTGTCGTAGCATCGGCTGCCAAGGTTATCAAGACTTTAAACTAAAACTTGCACAAAGCCTTGTTAGTCAACCAAAAGAACCCACTATTTCAACAGTGATCAGAGCAGAAGATAACAGTGAAACTTTAAAAGAGAAAATATTCAAAGGCGCCGCAATCGCCCTTCAAAATGCTCAACATGATATCGATGCCAGCATGTTAGATGAGGCCATTGCAACCATTCTAGGCGCAAGGCGGGTTGGCATTTTTGGTTTTGGTGCCTCTGGCGTTGTTGCCCAAGATGCTCTACATAAAATGTTCCGCTTGTCCATTCCCGCCATTGCCTGTATGGATTCGCACATGCAAAGCATGACGGCCCTCATGCTCAGCCAGGGAGATGTCATGCTCGCCATCTCGCGCAGTGGCCGCACAAAAGAAATCATTGAAAGCGTCAAACTTGCCAAGAATGCAGGAGCGACAGTGATCGGCATTACCAGTCGTGGCACCCCGTTAGCCAAAGTTGTGACCTTGGGGCTCACAACGACAGCAACCAATGATACCGAATTATATACCCCCATGATTTCACGTCTTGTTCATCTGAGCATTATCGACGCGCTTGCCATTGGCATTGCCATTAAACGCAAACACACACTCTCCGAGCACTTATCACGAGTCAAAGAAGCGAGCGCAGTGCAAAAAATTCCAGCAAGAGTAACTATCTGAGCAGATCCGCCGATTCGGTATCTTTTATGTAGGGGTCGATCAGCGCTTGCTCTAGGGCTTTAAGCTTAGCAACAGCGTCGCCCGTTAAATGGTGGCCTTGAGTGTGACTTCTGTCTGTTAACTCAAACAATTCATTACAAAGCACCATCACCTCTGTTTTGATGATTCGGTGATTATGAATCGGTAACAAAGCACTATGGAGCCGGCTTATCGACTGCTTACAGGTTAAGCGATGAGACAAGCCACTATCATTTTCATGGCGATGAAACCACTCGATCTGCTTTCTTAAGTGAGTAATGCTATGTTCGGCATCATTTTTTTCACGTTGCCAAGAGTCAGAATAACGCCTTTTCCGTCGTTTTACCTTATGCAACATCATGTTAATCACTGGAAATAAAATACCGATAATCCCAGCCAAACTTGCAATCTCAATGATCAAATAGAGATTTAAGTCTGTATAAGCATAGAGTAAAGCATAAGTAAGCACAGCAAAAACTGCAAAATATAAAACACACAATGAAGCAAAAAAAGACATGCTTATAAGCTCAACCACTTTGCGATTAAAGTATAATTATTTACTAGAAATAGTGCCATCAAGATGTATTTCCACCTCATCAGAAGCACGATTAAATTCAACCTGATTACCAAGGCTATTAATTTTCTCTTCAAGTTTCTCTTGCAATGGTTTGCCTAGCAAAACCACAGAAGCCGATATTTTTCCAGCACATATGCTCGGTTGATTTAAGCTATAGCAATAAATATCATTCTGATCTTTTTCCCGAAAAAAGCGAATCGCCGTATCTTTAACGCCCAGTATTTGCTCTGATGCTTGCAAAAGCTCATTATGAAGGCTTGAATCAGGAATAAACTCACCACTCAACGCCCCCATGAACAGGTATGACGAAAAGGAATACTGTAATAAAGTATGACCGTGCGTTCTAGTTTCTTTTTAATTCCTTTCGCTAACTCACGTTCATGAGATAAAACGTAACTGCCTAGCTTTACCGCTGATTTTAGGTAATGTCTTGCCATGATCATTCGATAAAGCTCTTGTCCTTGAGCTTGGTCCATATCCTTAAACCTATAAAATAAAACTCCGCCTTATCAATAAGGATAGTTAAGTTTCGCTCTCTTTGACTAGCGTATATAACACATCCCTTCTTTACCCTGCTTCTCAAAATAACGTTGATGATACTCTTCTGCTAAGTAAAAAACACTGGCGTCGACAATGTCTGTGACAATCTCGCTGCTAAAATTAACCGCCTGCGCGACTTTGCTTTGTTCTGCTATCTCTTTTTGCTCAGCATTATGATAAAAAATCACTGAACGATACTGGCTACCGATGTCAGGGCCTTGGCGATTTAAAGTCGTTGGATTGTGGCATTGCCAAAAGTGATTCACCAAATCTAAATAACTCATTAGAGCAGGATCATAATCAATTTCGATAGCTTCAACATGGCCAGTCTTCCCTGTACAGACTGCTTCATAGCCTGGATTCTCTACATGGCCGCCAATATAGCCTACACGTGTATCAACCACCCCTGTAAGCTTACGAAATGAGGCTTCCACCCCCCAAAAACAACCTGCTGCAAATGTTGCTTTTTCCATAACACCCCCTTATCGCTCTAACTAATTACCTTATCGTCATAAAAAAAAGCAGCTCAAGGCTGCTTTTTTGACTCTACAAATTTAGAAATTTAACTCTAAATTAGGCTCATGCGTATGCAAAAACGCTTTAATCCTTTCTTGAGTTTTAATTAACGCCTCTTGACTGTCAGCCTCAAAACGCAAAACAAAACAAGGCGTCGTATTCGATGGTCGAATTAATGCCCAGCTATCTGCAAACTCAATGCGTAAGCCATCAATACTGATGATTTTTCCATCAGGAAAATCCGCCGCTTTCACTAATTCTGCCATTAGCTCAAATTTACGCGCTTCACTAACAGCCACATTAATCTCCGGAGTATTAATGCTATCGGGTAAGCTCTTAAACACGTCTTCAACCGCACGAGAATCACGTGCCAAAATTTCCAGCAAACGCGCTGCGGTATAAAGTGCATCATCAAAACCATACCAACGATCATTAAAGAAAATATGACCACTCATCTCACCGGCAAGAGGGGAACCTGTCTCTTTCACTTTAGCTTTAACAAGAGAATGGCCGGTCTGACACATGGTTGCTACGCCACCGGCACGCTCAATTTCTTTGGCCACATTACGTGAGCACTTCACATCATATAAGATTTCTTCACCCGGACGCTCATCTAGCACACCTTTGGCATAAAGCATCATTTGGCGATCTGGCCAAATGATCTCACCTTGAGGTGATACCACACCCAAGCGATCCCCATCACCATCAAAGGCTAAGCCTAGATCCGCACCCGTTTCTTTTACCCTGGCAATTAAATCTTGTAAGTTTTCAGGCTTACTTGGATCTGGGTGGTGGTTTGGGAAAGTGCCATCAATCTCGCAATATAGCTTATCGACTTCACAACCTAAGCGATGCAGCAACTCTGGCCCTAGCTCACCTGCAACACCATTACCCGCATCAACAACCACCTTCAGCGGTTCAGGCACTTTAACATCACTAGTGATGCGGTTTAGATAAATCTCCCTTAGGTCTTTTTCGACAAGCTGGCCCTGACCTTCTTCAAGTTGTTGAGATTCTATGCGTTGATAGAGCTTTTGCACCCAACCCCCCGCAACAGATTTGCCGGCGATCACCATTTTAAAACCATTATAGTTCGGTGGGTTGTGACTGCCGGTGACCATCACTCCAGAGCGACATTCTGTCGCTGCGGCAAAATATAAGACCGGTGTGGGAATACGCCCAACATTGACAACATCAACGCCACTTGCCAATAGACCTTTGATCAAACCCTCAACAAGTTCAGGCCCCGACAAACGACCATCACGCCCTACTGCCACCATGCTCTCACCATGTGCGAGCGCTTCGCTGCCCACGGCACGGCCCAACCAATAAGTAAACTCAGCAGTCAGCTGATCACCCACAGTGCCGCGAATATCATAAGCGCGGAAAATACTTTTAAGTGATTGAATATTTTTCATAATAACTACCTTAATGATTGCCTGTATGACCAAAGCCACCTTCACCGCGTACCGACGCATCAAAGTCATCAACAAGCTCAAAGTCGGCTTGCACCACAGGCACGAGCACCATCTGGGCAATGCGCTCACCCGGCTCAACTGCGTAGTGATCTTGACCTCGGTTCCAACAGGAAACCTTCAGTTCTCCTTGATAATCTGAATCAATCAAACCCACTAAGTTCCCAAGCACAATGCCGTGCTTATGGCCCAGTCCTGAGCGTGGTAAGATCATCGCGGCCAGATTAGGGTCTTCTAAATACATCGCAAGTCCTGTCGGGATTAACTCCACCGCGCCTGGAGCCAGTTGCAAAGGCTGATCGATACAAGCGCGCAAATCTAGCCCTGCAGAGCCTACCGTACCATATTCAGGTAAGGCGATGTCTCGGCCTATTTTTTCAGATAATGCTTTAATTTTTACTTTTTGCTTCATAGTGATCCTTAATCTCGTTCAAAAGCTGATCGGCAACAATTAATTTACTCGCCTTTTCAATAACAGCTTCACCTTCTCGCCACAATACACGCAAACTATTTTCATCGCTGTTAAAACCAATATCTTTGCGACTCACATCATTCATCGCGATCATATCTAGCTCTTTTTCAATCAATTTTTTATTCGCATATTCTTCTTGATTATGTGTCTCAGCTGCAAAACCAACTGTAAAAGGACGCTGTGGATGAGTCGATGCTTCAGCAATAATATCCGGATTTTTCACCAAATGAAGTTGCATCGAGGTTGCAGCCCCTTTTTTAATTTTCTGCCCTTCACAATGTTCAGGACGAAAATCTGCCACGGCAGCCGCGCCGATCATAATATCAGCCTCTTTCACATGCGCCATTACCGCATCACGCATCTGTAAAGCACTTTCAACACTCAATACAGTCACACCCGCAGGCGCTGCTAGGCGTACCGGGCCACTGACTAAAATAACCTTCGCACCACGACGCCTCGCCATTTCTGCCAAGGCATAGCCCATCTTACCCGAACTGTAATTCGACAGATAACGCACAGGATCAATGTTTTCACGGGTTGGCCCTGCAGTAATCAGGACAACTTTACCAGCAAAGTCTGATTTTAATGTTAACTGCTGACACACCTGATCACACAATTGCACAGGTTCTAACATCCGTCCCGGTCCAATCTCACCACAGGCTTGCTCACCACAGGCAGGACCCCAAATTGCTACACCCCGTGCTTTTAAAGTGTGAATATTGTCACGCGTTGCTCTCGCCTGCCACATCTGCTGGTTCATCGCTGGCGCAATAGCAAGCGGCGCTGTTGATGCAAGACATAAAGTAGTCAATAAGTCATCCGCGATACCTGCGACCAGTTTCGCAATCACATCCGCTGTCGCAGGTGCGATCAATATCAAATCTGCCCAGCGCGCAAGCTCGATGTGCCCCATGGCCGCCTCAGCTGTTGAGTCGAGTAAAGAATCTCGTACTGGCCGCCCTGAAAGTGCCTGCAATGTCAGCGGGGTAATGAAAGCCTGCGCGCCCTGCGTCATCACCACTTGTACCTTGGCACCCTGCTCGATTAAGCGGCGCACTAGCTCTGCAGATTTATAGGCTGCGATACCACCACTGATTGCAAGGAGAACCTTTTTATTCTTCAACATTGATCACGATTTACCTTCAAATGATTACGTCTGCAAGATTCTACTAGAAATAAAGTCAGCAAAACAGTCTTAATCACCAGGAGTGCTCGAATTTGATTTGCATTCAATCCGTGATTCTGGTATAAATTGGCCCCTGATAAGAATTTCTAAGCTCAGGTTTTGAGGTATAGGTAACGAAATGTCCAGAATTTGTCAAATTACTGGTAAAGGTCCGATGACTGGGAACAATGTTTCTCACGCAAATAACAAAACGCGTCGTCGTTTCTTGCCAAATTTACATCACCACCGTTTTTGGGTGGAAAGTGAACAACGCTTTGTTCGTCTACGCGTTAGCTCTAAAGGTATGCGCATCATCGATAAAAAAGGCATTGACTCAGTTCTTGCTGAGATCCGTGCTCGCGGTGAGAAAGTTTAAGGAGCTTAACTATGCGTGATAAAATCAAATTAGTTTCTAGTGCCGGTACAGGTCACTTTTACACAACTGATAAGAACAAACGTACAACAACAGATAAACTTGAATTTAAAAAGTATGATCCTGTTGTTCGTAAGCACGTTCTTTATAAAGAAGCAAAAATTAAATAATCAGCACCTCGCCTGAGAGATTTAATTTTCAAAAAAGCCCCGTTTCCGGGGCTTTTTGTTTAGTTAAGATACAATACAGATGCTAAAGGAGTAATCAATATGACTTACCCTCCTTTTAAAGCCCATTGGTCCATTAAAAATCCCCACTTGCAGACAATACTCGCAAGCCTGCGCAAACCTAACTCAACGCTTAAGCTTAGCCATGAGTACGTAGATATTCCTGGAGATCAACTTGAACTTGTCTGGCTAAATCAACATCTCATCCATACACAGCCCATTTTACTCCTCATTCACGGACTTGAAGGCTCAGCCCACTCAGCTTACATCCAGGCCTTAATGCATCAAGCGCATCATTATCACTTCAGTATGGTTACTTTGCATTTTCGCGGCTGTGATGGGCGCGTCAATCAACTCGCAGAAGGCTATCATGCCGGCCAAAGTCAGGATATTGCCACAGTAATTGATCATCTTCGTCAATACTATCCTAACTGCCCTCTATTCGCCGCTGGTTTCTCCCTTGGTGCAAATGCTTTACTAAAATACCTGGGTGAGAACTCACTTAACCCATTGCAGGGTGCTGCTGCCGTCTCCACCCCCTTTAATCTCTCTAGCGCCTGTGCACAGCTTGAAAAACCAGCGAATAAACTTTATCAATACAGCTTCCTAAAAAGCCTCAAGCGCACTGTACAAAACAAAATCGATCATGGCGTTGATTTAAGCATATCTAAAAAGCGCTTACAGCAACTTAAAACCGTTCGCCAAATTGACGAAGAGGTCACAGCCCCAACACATGGTTTTAACTCGGCTGAACACTATTATCAATCTTGCAGCAGCCAGAACTTTATTGCTGATATTAAAACACCAACACTAATCATCCATGCTAAAGATGATCCAATTATTCCAGCATCTTGTATCCCCGCACAATTTCCATCTTCTTGCCAGGCAGAAATTTATGATCATGGTGGCCACGTTGGCTTTCTCGGCCAGGGACGCTATTTACCACAAAGCTGGTTAGAAAAGCGCTTATTGCACTGGTTTCAATACCTTCTAAAGTAAGCAAACCCCCTAAAGCACACTACACTTAAAGTGTGAATAGACAAGCAAACATTCCTTCTCGTTTCATGCCTCATCGCTAATGACGAACTTCAGGATATTTACAGCCTTAGCACGGCTTTCTCTACCAATGATGCTAAGTCGCTTCCTTAATGTGGGAACGAATTGGTTCGGCCTACTGATGATTGCTCGCCTGGGTGAAGATGCCCTTGCCACCACCACATTAATCACCGCCTTATTTACTCCGATACAAATCGGTTGTTGGTCAGTATTTCTGGCCGTCGGTGTGATTAGCGCACGCAGCATGGTAAGAAAGCAGTATAACTATTGTGCTGCCGTTTTGCGTCAAGCGGTTATACTTGGCCCCATCATCGCTTTACCTATGATTGCCCTATTATACTGCGCTGAACCTTTGTTAAAGCTTGCTGGGCAACCAGCTCACCTCATTTCCCCTTGTAGTGATTACCTTCAGATAATTGCGTTAAGCCTCCTGCCTAGCTTATTTTGCATTAATGCCCAGCAGTTTCTTTATGGCATCGGTAAGCCCCGTCTTGCTTTAACATTTAGCGCCTTAACCAGCGTCAATATACTCACTCTCACCTATTTATTCATTCATGGCAATTATGGCCTGCCCGAGCTTGGTATCAACGCCTTAGCTGTTGCAAATGTGATCGCCTATAGTGTGACTTTTCTATTAATTTTATTATTTTTTTATTACTCACCTGCGTTAAAGAAATTTTCTGTTTGGCAAAAGCCAAAAGCACGGGAGAAGAAAATACGCAAAAAGATATTAAAGGTTGGTTTACCCATCACCGGCCAATCCTGTGCTGAACTCGGTGCACTTTCTCTAGCCGTTTTTATGATGGGATCATTCGGCCCACAGGCTCTTGCTGCTCAACAAATCGTCACTCAATGCTCTATTATCGCCATGTTAATTCCTCTTGGTATCGCCCATAGTGTGAGTATTTTTGTCAGCCAAGCCAAGGGGCAAGGCCATTCCATACAACAGCTACGCGCGGCAGGCTATATCGGCATGGCAATGGCCTTTGCACTGATGCTGATAATAAGCTTTATCTACCTTTTCCATAATGAGCATTTACTTAGGCTTTATACCGATGAACCCCTTTCAGAAGAAATTTACCAGCTGGCCAGTGCGTTTTTTATCATCAATGCATTTACACTACTGGCAAATTGCATTCGCACAGTGATGGCCGGCTTCCTGCGTGGGCTTTATGAAACTAAGTTCACCATGTTCAACAGCTTTCTATGCTACTGGGGCATCGCCTTACCCACGGGAATCGCCCTTGCTTTTATCTTCACCATCGGCCCGCTCGGCTTACGCTACGCCATGCTTATTGCTTTAATTATCGCATCCTTGCTATTGATTCGGCGTTTTCTAGCACTCACACAACACCACAACAAGAAAATTACAGCGGCGTATTAAGCTTAACTCTTGGCTCGATTCAATAAACGCTGATAAGTGCCAGCGGCTAAAACAAACAATAAAGGAAATACCCAGATAAATAAAATACCGAACGTAAAAATGGACACAATAATCATGACCAAAGCTGCCAAGATAAATTGTAAAAAGTCACTCACACCATAGCGGATCAAAACAAAGGAACCAAATACCGCCTTATACCAAGGCAGTTGCCCATCGAGTATAATCAGCGGGATAAATACAGCACCGAAGGCTATCACCAAAAAATAAACTAATGCCAAAGCAAGCACCAGCTCACCCGGCAAAATATGTGCGAGTAAACCAATAAGCAGCTGTCCGGCCATTAAAATAATCGCCACAAGAATGCTAGCACCAAGATAAGCAAGCCCTTGACGCCATTTCGATACACTCCAGACAGTACTAAACACATGGCAATCTTGCTCACGCGCTCGAGACAAGCCAAAACGGTAAAGTCCAATGACAGCAAATATGGTAATCAGTTGAATCACAAGCTGCAATGCAGTCAAGCCAATGCTAGTGCTCTTCTCTGCATGTTCATTCAATAGCTGTGATGCACATAACAAAAACAACATAGGGAAAAAAGATAACCAAAAACTCAGGCGATACCCCGCAGTCAGACGGTGAGCATGACGAATATCGTCAATAATTGTCATTACTATAGATCTCCTAAAACCACACTTTAAACGTTCAATCACCTATTATTAGAGCACAAGGGTTAAAGGAGTCACAATGCCTTTTTATTTTATGAAGTTTATGAGCAGCTTACTTTACCCGCTGCCACTGTTTTTTATTTTATTAGCCCTCGCCGCTTTAAGCCTATTTTATTCGCGCATAGCAAGCCTAACACTCTTAATATTCTCTATTAGCTGGCTGGCATTGTGGAGCACGCCCTTTTTACCGCAATACTTACTGAACAAACTAGAATCACAACATTCCCCTTTAACCAAACTTCCTGATGATATAAACACGATTGTTATCTTGGGTGGTGGCGCTCACACCGCTTCCACACCCTCTCCTTTCACAGAGCTGAGTCGTGCCTCTGTTGCACGCATCGTCAGTGCTGTGCGACTCTACCAACAAGCGCGGCGCCCAATAACGCTGGTCGTCTCAGGTGGATCAGTGCTTGGCAGCCCCATAGAAGCGGAATTATTAGAGCAAGCAGCAATTACGCTCGGTATTCCTAAAGAGCATATTATTACCGATGATGTTTCAAAAAATACCGCAGCCCAAGCGATAATGATCAAAAAGTTATTAAAAAACAATAGATTTGCTTTAGTTACCTCAGCATCACACCTGCCGCGCGCGCTTTGGCTCTTCGACCAACAAGGATTGTCGCCTATTGCCGCCCCCAGCGACTTTATAGCGCAAATTCATCCACGCTTTTATTACTTACCTCAAGCGGCCTACTTACAGCGCTCACGTATTGTTATACACGAATATTTAGGGCTGTTTTGGGCTTATTTGCATCAATTTTGATGAATTTGGGTTAATTTAGTTAAATAAAGCCGAGAAAACTTTACACTTGGCGAGGAAAACATTACCCTCCTTGGCATCTAAAGATTTATATTATTGAATGCTGCATTGAGGATGTCATTGTGATAGAGAAGCTTCGCAATATTGCGATTATTGCCCACGTCGACCACGGTAAAACCACACTGGTTGATAAATTGTTAGAACAATCAGGTACGTTAGGCCGCAATGAAGGCGGTGAGCGCATGATGGATTCTAATGATCTGGAAAAAGAGCGTGGTATCACCATTCTCGCTAAAAATACAGCCATCCAATGGAATGATTACCACATTAATATCGTCGACACCCCGGGGCACGCGGACTTCGGTGGTGAGGTTGAACGTGTACTTTCTATGGTCGATTCTGTCTTGCTATTGGTCGACGCCGTTGATGGGCCGATGCCACAAACACGCTTTGTGACTAAAAAGGCCTTTGAACAAGGCTTAAATCCCATTGTTGTTATCAATAAAATCGACCGCCCAGGCGCGCGCCCTGACTGGGTGATGGACCAAGTCTTTGAACTCTTCGACCAACTCGGCGCAACCGATGAGCAACTTGACTTCCCAGTTGTTTACGCCTCTGCCCTACAAGGCTATGCTAGCGTTGATGAGGCTGAGCAAAGTGGCGATATGACACCTTTATTCGAAACCATTGTAGAAAAAGTGGCTGCACCTGATGTTGATCCTGAAGGCCCTTTCCAAATGCAAGTCTCTTCACTGGATTACTCCAGTTATGTTGGCGCGATTGCAGTCGGCCGCATCAATCGTGGCAAAATAAGCACCAATTCTGCTATTCGTGTCATTGATAATGATGGCAATGAGCGCTCTGGTCGCATTTTAAAGATCATGACTCATCATGGCTTACAGCGCGTTGAAACCGAAGAAGCTTTTGCCGGTGACATTGTTTGCGTCACAGGTATCGAACGTCCATTTATTTCTGAAACCTTCTGCTCACCCGATAAAGTCGAAGCTCTACCTGCCTTGACTGTTGATGAGCCGACCGTCAGCATGATGTTCTGTGTCAATAACTCGCCTTTTGCCGGCAAAGAAGGCAAATACGTCACCAGCCGTCAGATTCGCGATCGCTTAGAGCAAGAGTTAATCTATAACGTCGCATTACGCGTTGAAGATACCGAAGATCCAGATAAATTCCGCGTCTCTGGTCGTGGCGAGCTGCACTTATCAATTTTAATTGAGACCATGCGCCGTGAAGGCTATGAAATGGGTGTTTCTCGCCCTGAGGTGATTTTAAAAGAAATTGATGGCAAACTCCAAGAGCCGTTCGAAGAGCTTATGCTGGATATCGAGGAACAGCATCAAGGAACAGTGATGGAGCGCCTTGGCCTACGTCGTGGCCAACTCACCAATATGATCCCAGATGGTAAAGGTCGTATCCGTTTAGACTATCAAATTCCAACCCGAGGCTTAATCGGTTTTCATAACGACTTTTTAACCATGACCTCAGGTTCAGGCATCATGACTCACGTCTTTGACCATTATGGTGATGTGCAAGAATCAGAAATCATCACACGTCAAAACGGCGTATTAATCGCGAATGCAACCGGTGCTGCCGTCGGCTTTGCACTCTGGAACCTACAAGAGCGTGGCAAGCTGATTATCGGCCCGCAAACTGATACTTATGAAGGCATGATCATCGGCATTCATTCACGTAATAACGACTTAGTCGTTAACGTACAAAAAGCCAAACAGCTCACCAACGTACGCGCCTCCGGAACAGATGAAAACATTCAACTCACTCCACCGATTCGTTTTACCCTCGAACAAGCCCTTGAGTTTATCGAAGATGATGAGTTAGTTGAAGTCACACCTGAGCATATTCGTTTAAGAAAGAAAATGCTTTCAGAAACGGACCGCAAACGTGCATCTCGCGCAAAAAAATAGAGTCAATATTATTAACTTAATACAAGGCGCTTTAATAGCGCCTTTTTTATGCCAAAAAGCTTCTTCACATTAATATTTTATATCTTTACAGCACTTATCCAGCAGCAACACTACTTAGCATATATAAGGCCGAGCAAAGCATCACCAAAGCAAAAATCAGCTTCAATAAGGTCGCAGGTAACGCTTTAGCGAGTCTCACTCCAAACGGCGCCATTAGTGCAGAAAACGGCGTGACTAAAAGCACAGCAGGCCAATAAATAAACCCTGTTGCCCATGTTACATGCGCATGAGAACTGCCAATCAACCCAATAATAAAACCTGTCATTGATACACTGAATGTAATAAACGTTGACAGCGCAATCGATTGCTCAATTTTCATTGACGTTTTTGATAAATATGAAAATGCGATATTACCGCCACTAATACCCAACAAACCAGACTGAAAGCCAACCCAGCTACTCATTGCTGGCAAACGCCCCATTAAAGCACCTTGCTTTTGATTAACAAAAATCGAGTAAGATAAATATAATGAAAAAATAGCAAATAAAATCGTACTTATAAATGCTGGAATTTTTTGATGAACAACATAAACCAACAATATTAGCAACCAATAACCAGGGAGCAATAGCAAGCAAATCTTGCTGTTTTATAAGATTTTGTCTCAAGTATGTTGTTATATTGCTTAATGAAGTTAATGCTGAAATAGTTAAAGCAGAAAACACAGCAAAGTGCACAGAATTCCCATGCAATGACAGATAGTAGGTAAAAAAAGCGGTCAGTGTCGGCACCAAGAAAGTTGTTCCACCACTCCCTAATAAACCCGACAAAAAATCCAATAGTTGCCCCCGTTGCGGCAAGACTCGTAATAGTACTAAAAATGCATAATAAACTCCTGTATGCAGCGAGTTTTCAAAATAAATAGATTAGATTGATATAAAACATCAAGCTATATAAAATTTAACAAAATCAAAAATATAGTAATGAAAATTTATAACTTTTAAAGAGGCGTTAAGAGCTTGGACTCGGAGGTTGTAAGCTATAAAAACAGCGCATATTTAGACCTCCTTTATAATTGAGTGGTAAGTAATATGGCTAATGTTTCATGTATTCTACCCGGCCAAAAATAAAAATCAATCTTTTGTTATTTTTTTATTGACTTCGATAATTTTTTGATTTAGATTTGTCGCAAATTGATAAAAATCAACCTCCCCAAATTGAGAAAATGTAAGGAGGCTTCTATGCCACACAAAATCAGCACTCCGCTGCAACCACCAAGTTGTCACTAAAACAACATCCTTGCTTTATATCTTGCCTTCTTTAAGTACGCTATAACATTGCTATGACCTGTCATAGTTAATCGTTAGCACTATTAAAATAACCAAGCGATAAGGCATCATCATCTTAATAAAAAAATAATAAAACGTTAATAAATTGCTTTATTATCTGTTTTTAAAAATTGACTTGATTAAACTTCGAGGGTAGTTTTATGTACGAAAGTAATTCACTTTCTACCCAAGCAGTATGCCCTGCTTATAAAGCTCGTAATTTTAAATTACACTTAAATAAACGTGATGTTATCACGTTAATATTTATCGGCTTGTTCATTGGCCTTTACTACATCGGCTGGCATGATATGCATGCCCAATTTATTGGTGCAAAAAGTGTTGCAGCAATTTCACTTAATCCTGAGCACCTGCCTTACTACACACTGCGAACAACAATGCGCCTACTCGTAGGCATGCTTTTTTCCTCGCTATTTGCCCTTATTGCTGGCTATGCCTGTGCCAAAAATAAGCACATTGCGCGTGTCTTGCTCCCTGTGATTAACTTTATGGAGTCTGCTCCGCTTGTTGGCTTCTTAACCTTTACCACAGCGTTGTTTTTATTTTTATTTCCTAAAAATATTATGGGACTTGAAGCTGCAGCAATTTTTGGGGTCTTTACCAGCCAAGCCTGGAATATGGCCTTAATTTTTTACCAAACTTTGCGTATTATTCCTGATGAACTCGTCGAAGCAGGCAAAGCTTTTCATTTGAACGCATGGCAACGTTTCTGGCGTATTGAATTGCCTTATTCTATTCCAGGTTTGCTATGGAATACGATGGTCTCACAATCTGCAGCGTGGTTTGCGTTAGTTGCTACAGAGGCAATTCCCGTCGGTGATAACACGATCATGCTCCCTGGCGTTGGCTCTTATATTCAAGTTGCATTAGACCACGCGAATATACAGGCAATTTTCTATGCAATCGCAGCCATTGCTATTAATATTATTATTTTTGATCAATTCTTATTTCGCCCACTGGTGAAATGGTCAGAAAAATTTAAATATGAAAATGTGCAATCACGCTCACATAATAGCTCTTGGTTTTATAATCTTATGCAACGAGGCACCTTCACTCATTCTATAAACTATCTTTTTCGTATCATCTGCCACGCATTCGTTAACTTTCCGACTCATGTTGCCAATACCTTTAAACTCAAACCAACCCGCTTGCCACAAAGTTTAATACAAACTAGCACGGCCTTATGGTATGGAGTGATCAGTGCAGGTTGTATTTATGCAGGTTATAAGCTGTGGAATTTCTACCCCAACGGTAGTATGGCCTACCTTATTCCATTAATGCTAAAAACAACATTAAGAGTTGCCATTGCGATGATACTGAGTGTGATTATTTTCACGCCGATTGGCATTTGGATTGGTTTAAGCCCACGCTTAACACGAATTTTCCAGCCTATTATCCAAATCATGGCGGCTATTCCTCCTAATGTTTTCTTTCCTGTAATCACCATTATTTTAATCGCTACTCATCAATCACTAAACCTATGGACGATCCCATTGATCATGCTCGGCACCCAATGGTATGTCCTCTTTAATGTCATCGCTGGAGCAGCATCTCTGCCACAAGACATGCTTGAAATGGCAAAAAGCTTTCGCCTCTCCGGTTGGAATTGGTGGTTTAAATTTATGATACCTGCTGTTTTTCCATATATTGTCACCGGCATCATTAGCGCTGCAGGTGGTGCCTGGAATTCAGCCATCGCTGGAGAGTTTTTACAATGGGGCAGCCAAACTATCGCAGCCGATGGTCTAGGTGCTTTAGTTGCCCAAACAACCGGTGACAATCAACTTCATCAGGCCGCTCTTGCAGTCACCGCACTGTGCTTCCTTGTCGGACTTTGCGTTATTTTTATCTGGAAACCACTCTATCGTCTTGCTGAAACACGTTACAAAGCGTAGGAGAATACTCATGCAAACTACAACTATGACTACTCAGACCAACAACAATACTCTACTTTACACAAAAAGTGTTAACCAAACATTGGTGGGTGAAGATAAACAAATTCATCATATTTTAGACAATATTGACTTTACTTTATACGATAATGAAATCGTTGCAATTTTAGGTAAATCTGGTGCAGGAAAATCAACATTTTTGCGTACAATTTCTGGTTTATTGCCAGCCTCTAGCGGTAATGTTTACCATCGTGATACTTTAATCGAAAAGCCCATTGAAGAAATTTCTATGGTGTTTCAAAGCTTTGCTTTACTGCCTTGGCTGACTGTGCTTGATAATGTCCGCTTTGGTCTTGACGCTCAAGGTATTCCTAAATCAGAGAGTGAACCTAAAGCACTCGAAGCCATTCGTTTGGTTGGCCTAGAAGGCTATGAAAATGCTTATACTAAAGAGCTTTCGGGGGGTATGCGTCAACGTGTCGGCTTTGCTCGTGCCTTCGTCGTCGAGCCTGAAATTTTACTTATGGATGAACCTTTTTCATCTTTGGATATCGGTACCGCAAATATATTACGCAAAGATGTTATTCGACTTTGGCAAGAAAAAGCGATTAATACCCATTCTATGGTCATCGTCACTCATAGCGTTGAAGAAGCGGTAGAAATGGCTGACCGTGTCATCGTCTTCGATCACAACCCTGGACGAATCGCCTTTGAAACTGAAATTATTGCAGACCACCCACGTAATATTAAATCAACTTACTTGCAAGAAAAAATTGATTTAATTTCA
>NZ_MDTU01000001.1:1971496-1974219 GCF_001720395.1 Piscirickettsia litoralis | reverse complement strand
AAAAAAATGCAAAAAAAATAAACAGGTGTGTATTCACTGCAATAAAAATCACACAATAAAACTTGGAAAAACATCTAATAATAAACAGCGGTTTTTGTGTAAAAATAGTGAATGCACAGTCAGAACCTTTATCACTGACTATAGCCATCAAGGTTACCATCCCAAGACAAAAGAAAAGATTATAGAAATGGTATTAAGTGGGGCTAAAGTTCGCGATACTGTTGAAGCCTTACGTGTCAGCTCGGCGACGGTTGTTTCTGAAATGAAAAAATTTAGAAGCAGCAAGCAATGCGATAGCCTATCGAGCTAAGCATAAAACACAGGGTAAAAGCAATTGATCTATTCAGTTGGCTTTTACCCTATTTATAAAAGGTGATAATTAACGAATACGATCTAAAATAACAATCTTATAAGGATATTGATGCTTATCATCAATAGGGTGATTGGTTAATTCTGTTTCTTGCCACTGCAAATGATCCCATTTAGGAAAATAAGTATCTCCCTCAACTTCAGCATCAACCAGTGTTAAATATAAGCGATCTGCCAAAGGTAAGCACTCACTATAAATACCTTCCCCCCCAGCAATCATCACCTCAGGCTCGTTATCTACCAAACTCAAGGCCTCACTTACATTACTAACAACTTCAATGCCATTTCCAGGTTCTGACTTCAGTGCTGATGAGACAATGATATTGCGACGGTCAGGTAAAGGTTTACTCCCAATCGACTCAAAACTACGGCGTCCCATAATGATAGGCTTATGCTTAGTTTGCAAGACAAACCATTTAAAATCATCGGGCAAATGCCAGGCTAAATCATTATCTTTGCCAATAACACGATTATTCGCAACTGCAGCGATCATTGAAATCCGCATTTTATCTCCTCTTAAAGCTTGGCTATCAGCTTCTATTTACCATATCGCATAATATTTAATAACCCTTACTATATCAATCTGGCATAAACATTGCACCATTATTGCATATTGCTTAACATAACTGGCTTAATCCAATGCGTTGCTATACAGTCAAAAATGATAAATACATCGCTCTTTGTGCTCATGACTACCAAGAGTTGCTTATTTCTTTAGCACCTTACCCCACTGCCTTTCGCACATTGATAAGATGCGTTCATAGCAGGAAAAATCATATAATATTGATAAAAAATGAAAAAATTAAATAATTTTTTAAACCACATTTTAAGTGATCTGTGCCATGAAGATAATATCGAACTTCCTAAAACAATTATTGAAGAAAAAATAGTTTATTTAGATAACAATGCTATAAAGAAAGCTTCAACTAAAATTGAGACCATATTATAGCCTTTTATTCTACATAGTCTTCTTCGCTAATATGCAACCCTCTAATTCCTGCACAGCTCGAACGAATTATCTCAGCGATGCTCACCAGTAAGTTCTTGCGGCTAAATCCTACTCGCCATAATAAGGCCAACTCTCGACTCGGTGCGTCTTGTAATGATTTGGCCACTAAACCTAATTGCGAAAAATGTGGCTCCGCCAAGCTAGGCACTAACGTCATCCCCATCCCCGCTCCCACCATATGAGCAATCGTCTCAAGACTCGTGCCACGAAAGCTATTCTTATGGTTAATTGCCGCCAATTCACAGGCTTCCAATGCTTGATCACGCAAACAATGGCCTTCATCCAATAGTAATAAAGCCTCAGGATCAATATCTGTCATAGCAACATTTTTATGCTTTACACGTGGATCAGTTTGATTCACTAGCAAGGCAAATTCTTCATCAAATAGGATTTTTCCAGCTAATTTACTCATAGCTACAGGCATTGCCAGTAAAATAGCGTCGACTTTCGCTAGCCTAAGCTGCTCTATACACTGATGTGTTTGTAGCTCGTGTAATACTAGCTTTAGTTCCGGCAAAGCCTTAGATAGCTTTGGCATAATCACAGGTAACAGGTAGGGTGTAATCGTTGGTAATATGCCTAAGGTCAGTGGTTCGTGATAAGGATCTTGCTCACGCTTCGCTGCGCTTTTTAACTCATCGACCTCAAGTAATATTCGCCTCGCATAAACAAGCACTGCCTCACCTGCAGATGTTAACAGCACTGTGCGCATACCACGCTCAAAAAGCTGAACGCCAAGCTCTTCTTCAAGCTTTTTGATCTGCGTGCTTAATGTTGGCTGACTGACAAAACAGGCTTCTGCCGCTTTACCAAAGTGCTTTAGTTCAGCCACGCTAATAAAGTACTTTAAATCCCTTAAGTTCATCTGCCTGCCCACGCCATAAAACTTTATGATACACTAGCTATAAAGCGAATTTCTACTCGATCCCGCAGTAATATGAAGTTGAGGGACATCTCATGCCACCGTTTTTAAAAACTGTATTATTATTAGTCTGTTCCAATACGATTATGAGCTTCGCCTGGTATGGCAGCCTCAAAACCGAGCAACACAAAGCCTTTTGGGTCGCAATTCTAACCAGCTGGGGCATTGCTTTTTTTGAGTATATGTTCTTAATCCCCGCAAATCGTACAGGTTTTCTAGATGCGCACTTAAGCCTTGCACAATTAAAAATTTTACAAGAGGTTATTACCTTATCAATCTTCGTTCCTTTTGCAATATTTTACATGAAACAGACTATTTCTTGGAACTTTCTATGGGCTGGATTTTGCTTAGCCGGTGCCGTTTATTTTATTTTTAGATAAGCCAAAATTATTGATACATTCCAGCTTAGAATTATTTTTAATC
>NZ_MDTU01000001.1:1952762-1965857 GCF_001720395.1 Piscirickettsia litoralis | reverse complement strand
TTTTTTTTCCGGCATGAGGTCCAAAGCCCCGGATTACGTGGCTTACCGTTTTGAAAAGCCGTAATGTTCAAAGCAATCTCATCATCAAACCTTAACCCGTTGCTATACCCTCGCAAGCAAAATGCGTGAGAAACAAGCAATTAAGAGATGCCTGACAACAGTAGGTTCGCTAAAAGCCGTTACCGCTCCAGAAAATTGCTTTTTTTCAAAAAATTCAAAAAATTTTTCTAATTCTGACATAATCTACACCTTCTACACGAACACATAATAATAAAAAAGGCGACCCTATGGCCGCCTTCTCAAGCATATACGAATGAAGCATTAAAAATTACTGGCGCTTCATCGCATCAAAAAAGCTCATTATTTGTCTTAGTATCTTTCATCCTATCAATCAAGAATTCAATCGCGGCAAGCTCATCCATCGGGTGAAGAATCTTGCGTAGGATCCACATTTTCTGTAATTCAGCAGCCTGAACCAATAACTCTTCGCGACGCGTTCCTGACTTATTAATATTAATCGCAGGGTATACACGTTTTTTCAGAAACACGACGTTCAAGGTGAAGCTCCATATTACCAGTTCCCTTAAACTCTTCAAAGATGACCTCGTCCATCTTAGAACCCGTTTCCACCAGAGCCGTGGCCAAAATCGTTAAACTTCCGCCTTCTTCAATATTACGAGCCGCGCCAAAGAACCTCTTTGGACGTTGTAGCGCGTTTGCATCCACGCCACCGGTTAATACCTTCCCTGAAGAAGGTGCAACGGTATTATAAGCACGTGCTAAACGAGTAATTGAGTCTAATAGAATCACTACATCTTGCTTATGCTCAACAAGACGCTTGGCTTTTTCAATGACCATCTCAGCCACTTGAACATGACGGTTTGCAGGCTCATCAAACGTTGAGGCAACCACTTCACCTCTTACTGTGCGCGCCATTTCGGTCACTTCCTCAGGGCGCTCATCGATCAGTAAGACAATCAAATAACACTCTGGATAATTTTGAGCAATCGCCTGAGCGATGCTTTGTAGCATCATCGTCTTACCCGCTTTCGGCGGAGAAACGATCAAACCACGCTGACCTTTACCAAAGGGTGAGACCAAATCAACAATCCGTGAGGTAATATCCTGGGTACTGCCATTACCACATTCCATCACCATGCGCTCAGAGGCAAAAACAGGCGTTAAGTTTTCAAAAAGTACTTTGTGACGCGCATTTTCAGGCGGCTCAAAGTTAATTGTATCCACTTTGAGCAAAGCAAAATAACGTTCGCCCTCTTTAGGAGGACGAATCTTCCCAGCAACCGTATCCCCGGTTCTTAAGCCAAAACGACGAATTTGACTCGGCGAAACATAGATATCATCAGGGCCAGCAAGATAAGAACCATCTGAGGAACGCAAAAAACCAAAGCCATCTGGCAAAATTTCTAAGACACCATCACCAAATATATCTTCGCCATTTTTAGCATGGCCTTTTAGTATAGAAAAGATAACGTCTTGTTTGCGTGCACGGGTAATATTATCTATTCCCATTTGTTGTGCAATTTCCATAGCTTCCGCTGCGGATTTTCTCTTAAGTTCGGTAAGATTCATAAGCTTGATTGTGGATTCTCGATTAATTTAAAAATAAAGTAGGTAAGGATAATTCAGACTGTTGCTTTGATTATAGATGATTTTTTTAGTCTAAGTGCTAAGGTGTCTTGGGGTTAAATTATGGATCTTAATATTTCACTTGAATATGTCAGGAAGACCCCCAACATCAAGACACCTCGAATACTATGCGATTTAGATATTGCTGTCAACAAAAGATGTGAGCTGGGCTTTGTTTAAGGCCCCAACCTTAGTTGCTACGACGGTACCACCTTTGACCAATAATAATGTTGGAATACCACGAACACCGTACTTCGATGGTGTTTGCTGATTTTCATCAACATTGACTTTAGCAACCTTTACCTTGCCTTCATATTGGCTTGCAATTTCTTCTAATACTGGCGATAGTGCTTTACACGGGCCACACCAACTCGCCCAAAAGTCAACTAAAACCGGAGTATTAGTACTCGCTTGTAGAACTTCTGCATCAAAATCACCATCGGTGACATCTAAAATATTCTCGCTCATTCTTTAAAACTCATTTATCAAACATTGTCGATATTCTATCATTGCCTTGCTCAAAGCAAAAGACAATACAATCGGCTTCATTGCCGTGGTTGCATTGTGAGACAGTTTTTCTTCTTTTGCAAGCTTGCTGTTTACTCAAGTTCCTCGTAGAGTGAAATTATTATGATTTAAATTTAGCCACTAACCCAGAAACAAAATATGAAGCAACCAGTTAATACCATCGCCGCCATCGACTTAGGGACCAACAGTTTTCACCTACTCATCGCTTCAGCAGTGAATCAATCAGGTAAGGTCAAGATTATCCAGCGCAGCCGTGAGCGTGTGCAACTTGGCACAGGCTTAACGGCAGACGGAAATTTAGATAAACCCGCACTCAAACGTGCCACTCAATGCCTAAAAAAGTTTAATAATGAACTTAATGCCGCAAAGGTTTTACAAGTCAAAGCCGTTGGCACCAGCGCACTTCGAGACGCGAAAAATAAGCAGGAGTTTCTCGATCAAGCCGAGCACGCCTTAGGCTATCCTATAGAGATTATTTCCGGCGAAGAAGAAGCCCGGCTGATTTACCTGGGTGTACTCTCTGGTTTTGAGCTTGACCAAGAGCGTTTAGTGATTGACATCGGCGGCGGTAGTACAGAGCTCATTGCCGGCTTTGGCAGCAATATTCATGCCCTCACCAGCTTAAACATCGGCTGCCTACGCTATAAAGAGCAGTTTTTTAAAGACGGTTTACTCAGTGAAGGCGCCTTTCTATCGGCAATCAACGCAGCGCATAAACAAATCGACTCTATTATTGACCAGTTTCATGGCTTAGACTGGCAAGGGGCTTGGGGAGCCTCAGGCACCATCCAATCTGTCGTTCAAGTCATTAAGCAATTAAAGCTGGCAGAAGCCATTGACCTAGATGCCTTACAACAACTTAAAGCGGTTGTACTAGAGCACTCTCATGTTGATGAACTTAAGTTCAAAGGCTTAAAACCTGAGCGTCGTGGCATTTTCCCAAGTGGCCTGGCGATATTAATCGCTATTTTCTCACGCTTGCCGATTAGCAATTTATCGTCAGCCAAAGGTGCACTTAGAGAAGGTTTAGTCCATATTTTACTCTCAGCCACCCAGAAAAATTAGCGAAAGACTAGCTGTATTTTTCGAGTAATTGCTGCTGAGCGCTGCGAGGTTCTTGTGAACGTGGCACACTGCGCGTATAACTCCCATCAGCGCTAAGCAGCCAACTTTGACTATTATCATTTAAATAAGTCGTCAAGCCATCGCTGATCACTTGCTGTTTTAATTTAGCATCTTGGATCGGAAAACAAACTTCCACACGACTAAATAAATTTCTTTCCATCCAATCAGCGCTAGAACAATAGACTTCCGTTTCACCGCCATTGCGAAAATAATAAATTCTGGAGTGCTCTAAGAAACGTCCAACGATAGACCTTACTTTAATATTATCAGACACGCCTTTAATCCCTGGACGCAAACAGCACACTCCACGGACAATCAGCTCAATCTCAACACCCGCTTGTGATGCGCGATAAAGCTCACGAATCAACTCTTGTTCAGTAAGTGCGTTCATTTTCGCGATAATTTTGCCAGGCTTGCCTTCTTTAACAAACTCAACTTCTCGTTGAATAAATTTAATCAATGTTTTATGCATCGTAAACGGTGATTGAATTAATTTTTTAAGCCGAGTTGTCTTGCCCATACCAGTTAACTGCTGAAACACACGGTGTACATCTTCAGCGAGGTCTTGGTCGTGAGAGCACAAGCTATAATCCGTATAGACTAGAGCGTTTTTCTCATGATAATTTCCAGTGCCGAGGTGAACATAATGCTTAAACTTACGACCTTCACGGCGAACGATCAGCGTCATTTTCGCGTGAGTCTTGTACCCAACCACACCATACACAACCAACGCGCCTGCCTGCTGTAATCGATTCGCTAAACTGATATTGTCCGCCTCATTAAAACGTGCGCGCAACTCTACTACTGCTGTTACCGCTTTACCTGCACGCGCCGCTTCAACCAGCGCATCCACCATCTTTGACTTCGCCTCAGAACGATAAAGCGTTTGCTTAATGACCATCACATTAGGATCGCGCGCCGCTTGCAACACTAAATCTGCAATCGGCTCAAATGACTCAAAGGGGTGTAATAATAAAATGTCTTTTTCGCTAACAACATCAAATAAATTTTTATTACGCAAACTCTTAGGCAGCAAAGGTACAAAAGGCGGGTAAGTCAAATCTGGTCGATTCAATAAATCCACAGCCGCCGATAAACTCAATAAAGTTGCAGGCCCGTGAATAAAATACAAATCATCTTCTGTAAGCGCGTATTGTTGCAATAAAAACGTCTGAATCTCTTTAGGACAATTTTCAGCGACTTCCAAGCGCACCGCCTCACCATAGCGACGAGAGAGCAATTCACCCTGCAGTGCATGGGCTAAGTCATCAACATCTTCTTCATCTAGAAATAAGTCACTATTACGGGTTAAGCGAAATGGATAACAACCGGTTGCTGTCATCCCTGGAAATAAATCACCGATATACGCTTGCACAATCGTCGATGAAAAAATCAAGCATTTTTTCTTATCATCTTCTTTATCAGGCAACTCGACTAATTGCGGCAACGCTCTTGGCACATGCACGATCGCCAAACCACTATCACGGCCGAATGCATCTTTACCCTCAAGAGAGACAATGAAATTCAAGCTCTTATTAACCAATCGTGGAAACGGGTGGGCATAATCCAGGCCAATCGGGCTAACAACGGGTAATATTTCATTTTTAAAATAGCGTTTTAACCACGCTTGTTTGCTTTCAGCCAAACCATCGATCTTAAAATAAAACTCGATATTTTCTTTAGCGAGCTCTGGAATGATTTCATCATAAAGCAAGCGGTATTGCTCTTTAACTAATTCATGTGTTTCTACACTGATATTTTTAATTAACTCTTGAGGCAATAGCCCTGAATCATTTTGGGCCTGTGATTTATAGCTTAAACGCTGCTTTACTCCAGCTACGCGAATTTCAAAAAATTCATCGAGATTACTTGTTGCAATACTTAAAAAGCGCAAACGTTCCAATAAAGGCACAGCTGCATCTGCCGCTTGCTGCACCACACGCCGGTTAAACTGAATAAAACTAAGCTCACGGTCTAAATAAAGCTCAGGATCATTCAAATCAACTTCTTTATTTTTTTTTAGCTTTCCTTCAGCCACTTCGCAATGTCCTTGGCGTAATAAGTAAAGATCATATCAGCACCTGCGCGTTTCATGCCAAGCACCGCTTCTAGCACTGTTTTTTGCTCATTTAGCCAACCCTTTTGGCTCGCTGCCTTGAGCATGGCATATTCACCACTGACCTGATAAACAGCGACAGGGACCCCAAATTCAGTTTTGACACGATGAACAATATCTAAGTAAGGCATGCCCGGCTTAACCATAATAATGTCCGCCCCCTCTTCTAAGTCTAGCTGAACCTCACGCAAAGCTTCATCGCTATTGGCCGGATTCATCTGATAAGTGCGCTTATCCGCTTGACCTAAATTCGTATTACTACCTACCGCCTCACGAAATGGCCCATAAAAATTCGATGCGTACTTCGCCGCATACGCCAAAATCCCCACATCGATAAAGCCAGCAGCCTCCAAACCCTCGCGTATACTTAAGGTTCGCCCATCCATCATATCCGAAGGAGCAACAATATCAGCGCCTGCATCAGCCAGACTCAGCGCTTGCATCGTCATGGCCTGCACACTTTCATCGTTTAAAATGCGACCTTGCTCATCTAAAATACCATCCTGACCATGCGAGGTATAAGGGTCAAGGGCCACATCCGGCATCACTCCCATTTTGGGAAAACGCACTTTAATTTCCCGAATCGCCCGCTGAGCTAAACCTTGCTCATTATAAGCCTCTGATCCATCATTGTTTTTCTTCTCTTGATCAATCTTAGCGTAAAGGTTAATCGCCCGCACCCCTAGAGCTTCCAGTGTTTCAATCTCATGCAATAACTCATCAATCGATAGGCGCTCCACCCCCGGCATTACCTCGACCGCCGTACGCTTTCTCGTCCCTTCTTGGATAAAAACCGGCAAAACTAGATCACTAGCCTTAACATGGTGCTCTTGAGTTAAATCACGACTAAATGCTTGCGTGCGCAAACGGCGTAATCGCGTATAAGGATAATTACTCATTGCTGTGCAACCTTTTCATTTTCTAAAATAAAGTCATCACAGCTATCTTAACAGCTTAGCCCCACATAAAGACAGCCCAAGAAAAACCGCAATAACAGCACAATAAATGCTTGCATCTAAGGCCCTTTAGGGTTAAATTGAGACTTCATGTAGTTAGGAAGTAATGATGAACATCACGCTGTTCTTACAATATTCCATTCAACACCCACTCGGGTTTAATACTCTGCGATTGCGTTAATCAACTTCTCTTCACGCCCGCTATTTGTTAGTTTTTATCAAACAGCACACATTAAGCTCTTTTTTAATACACTAAATCTACTCTTTAGGCTGCTGAAAAATAATGAAACAATACCACTTACTTAAGCTTCTAAAAGGCTTTATTACCATACGATTGCATAGCTTACCGGCTTAATTCACCTTTTCAATCGTATAGATCAAAAAACACTTTTATTGAGGCAACTATGAAGTTCAAACGCAATATATCCACTCTAGGCATGCTATTTACGGCACTTTCGGGAATCATCGGCTCCGGTTGGTTATTCGGCCCTTATTTCGCATCACAAATCGCAGGACCTGCTGCTATCTTCGGCTGGGCACTGGCCGGCGTGCTCATGATTATTATCGCTTTGAATTTTACTGAACTTGCCACCATGTACCCAGAAGCCGGTGGTCTTGCGCGCTTTGCTCATAAGAGTCATGGCCCTGTCGTTGGTTTTACCATGGCCTGGGTCGTCTGGATATCGTCGGTTATTGTCGCTCCCATTGAAACCCTTGCCGCCCTTCAGTACCTTGCGACTTATACACCTTCTCTTGTCAATAAAGTCGGCAACAGTCATGAGCTGAGCGCATTTGGTATATTCTGTGCGGCGATCATTATGTTGCTACTTTGCATCATCAATGCCATGGGAGTAAAATCAGCCGCGAAAACCAATACTGTTATTGTCTTCTTCAAATTTGCAATTCCCTTACTCACCGCCTTTATTCTCTTCACTCACAGTTTTCATAGCGTGAACTTTACCAGCCATCAGTTCATGCCATCAGGTGTACACGGTATTCTTGCCGCACTTCCCGCCTCCGGAATCGCCTTTTCATTTATGGGTTGGAGTGCTGCCATCCAAATGGCCGGTGAAGCGAAGAACCCACAGCGTTCGATTCCTATTGCCCTTATCGGTGCGATTTGTATCGGTATTATCATTTATTCGATTATTCAAACCGCCTTTATCGGCGCGCTCCCCGCAGACTCACTCAGCCATGGTTGGGCGCACCTCAGCTTTAAAGGTGATATGGGGCCATTTGCCGGTCTACTCGCAGCGGTCGGCCTGGGGGCCTTTGTCATTATGATCTATGCCGATGCCGTTTACTCACCGCTTGGTACAGTTCTGGTCTATACCACAGCCACTGCCCGCGTCACACATGCGCTGGCCAGTAACCGATATGTCCCACAATTTTTAACCAAACTCTCCAAGCGTGGCGTACCTGTTTATGCTCTAGCGATTAATTTTATCGTCGGCATGTGTTTTTTCCTACCTTTCCCAGGCTGGCAGTCTATGGCTGAATTTATCGTTTCGGCCTTTATTGTCTCTTATGCCATCGGCCCAACCGCACTTGCCGTACTACGTGAAACTCAACCGAACCAAAAACGCCCCTTCAAGCTTCCTGCCTATAAAGCGCTTTGTGTCCTTGCTTTTTATGTCTGCAACATGCTGCTGTTTTGGACAGGCTGGCACACGATTTCCAAGCTAATTTTTATCATCGCCATCGGTTATTGTGTGTACTTTAGCTACTTTAAATTCAGCAAACAGCAATTAGAAACAGGCGCACTTTTCAAAGCAATTTGGCTGATCCCCTATTTTATTGGCATTACCATTATTTCTTATTTAGGCTCTTATGGTGGCGGCCATAATATTCTTCACTTTGGTCTAGACTTTTTTATTATTGCTATCTTTAGCCTGGTTATTTTCATCCTCGCTTGCTGGTGTGGTATTAAACAACCTCACTTAAATACTAACCCACATTCTATACAGCAGGCATAACCCTCACTTACAAATAGTTATTAATTATCACCTAACAAAAAGCCCGGAGGTTATCCATCCGGGCTTTTTTATAACTTATTTTATTTATAGGTTAAAGCTAAGCGTTATAATTAAACACTGTAGTACATATCAAACTCAACGGGGTGTGTGGTCATGTTCAAGCGCTCAACATCACGCTTTTTAAGATCAATATAACTATCAATAAACGAGTCAGTAAAGACATCCCCTGCCGTTAAAAACTCACGATCTTGATCCAGAGCCTGTAAAGCCTCTTCTAAAGAGCTTGCGACATGAGGAATATTCTTGGTTTCTTCAGGCGGCAGATCATAAAGATCTTTATCCATAGGGTCACCTGGATGAATACGGTTTTTAATCCCATCAAGCCCTGCCATCAACATCGCCGCAAAGGCCAAATAGGGATTCGCTGTTGGATCAGGGAAACGCACTTCAATCCGACGTGCCTTGTCACTCATCACATGAGGAATACGAATCGACGCCGAACGATTGCGTGCAGAATAAGCCAACAATACCGGTGCTTCAAAACCGGGTACTAAGCGCTTATAACTATTTGTACTCGCATTAGTAAAGGCATTTAGAGCTTTGGCATGCTTAATAATACCGCCGATATAAAATAATGCTTCTTCAGACATACCGCCATACTGATTACCAGCGAAAATATTCTGGCCATTTTTGCTCAAAGACTGATGACAATGCATGCCACTACCATTATCACCAACAATCGGCTTCGGCATGAAAGTCGCAGTTTGGCCATATTCATGGGCAACATTGTGAACGACATATTTTAAAATTTGTAACTCATCAGCTTTTAGCACCAAACTATTCGCACCGGTGGCGATTTCATTTTGATTCGCTGTTGCGACCTCATGGTGGTGCGCTTCTACCGTTAAGCCCATTTTTTCCATGACTTGACACATCGCAGAACGCACATCATGCGATGAATCCACCGGTGGCACCGGGAAATACCCGCCTTTTACCCGTGGACGGTGACCGATATTGCCATCATCAGAGCGCTTATCTGAATTCCAAGCACCTTCCTCAGAATCGACCGAGTAATGTGCGCCACGCATATCGATATTCCAGCGCACATCATCAAGCAAGAAAAACTCCGGCTCCGGACCAAATAAGCACCGATCAGCAATCCCGGTAGATTTTAGGTAAGACTCCGCACGTTTCGCAATCGAACGAGGATCACGCTCATAGCCTGCCATTAATGTCGGCTCTACAATATCACAACGAATATTTAAAGTTGCCTCATTACAAAACGGATCCAAAACGGCAGTTGACGCATCCGGCATTAAAATCATGTCAGATTCATCAATGCCTTTCCAACCTGCGATAGATGAGCCATCAAACATTTTACCGATTTCGAAAAACTCTTCATCGACTGCACTTGCTGGAATAGAAACGTGTTGCTCTTTTCCTAAAGTGTCAGTAAATCGTAGATCAACAAACTTTACGCTATGATCTTTTATTGTGGCTAATACTGCTTCTAACGACATGCTGGTTCACTCCTACCTTCAGTTTTTATAAGTAAATATGCAAGTCATTACGTCTTTACAAAAACTCGTAATTCCTGCACATCAGGATAACTTGATACACTGTCTTTTAGCTGAGCAATCGATGCATCAGCGCCCTTTATCGCCCTGTTAGGCAAATACAGGTCAATAATGACCTTCTCCTGTAAATAATGCAACATGAACTCAATCGGCTGATTAAGGCCAAGAATACTTTGCCATGTTTGCATTAAATCTCGATTAATTTGATCGCGGCTCAATAATTTTGCAATTTTTGGCTCATGGGAGTGCTCTTCGACATCAACATGCACCGTCACATCACGAATTTGTTCAAACTGCTCTGCTAACGCAGCACGCACTTGCTCAGCAATAAAGTGGCCCTCAGATGCACTGATATAAGGATTGATTAAAATATGTACATCGAGTAAGACATGATCGGCCATCTTACGCGTCCGCAAGTCATGCGCTGCAACCACATGCGGGACAGCACGAATAACTTTAGCAATTTGCTCGACCTCTTCTTCGGGCAAGGCAGTATCAACGAGCTCTTTTAACGCTCGCCATCCCCACTTTGCTCCCATTTTTATAATCATTAGGGCAACAATAATCGCAGCAATGGCATCTAAAAATGACCAGCCTAAGAATGCACCGATAATACCGATCAAGACAATAACAGAAGAGAGGGAGTCACTACGGCTATGCCACGCATTAGCGCGCAATAAATCCGAGCCAATTTGATTGGCAACCTTTAAGGTATAGTGGAATAGACCTTCATTGACGATGATAGAGATAATCGCCACAATTGCTGTATAATGATCTGGCCGCACATGGTCTCCCTGCATTAAGGAGTGAATCGCATCAGCACCTATACTCAGCCCCAAAGCAACCAAGAAAATACTTAAGACAACCGTTGCGACTGTTTCGATACGGCCATGACCATAAGGGTGGTCATCATCCGGTGCACTCATGCCATAACGAGCAACCATTAGTACAAAAAAATCACAAACTAAATCAGAAAAAGAATGAACTCCATCAGCAACGAGTGCATGGGAGCGACCGAATAAGCCAACAACGATCTTTAGCACGGCTAAAGAAAAGTTCAGTCCTGCGCCAACAAGAGTAACGCGCCGCCCAGCTTGATAACGGGCAGTGTCATTCATAAGAACCTCCTCAAGGTTTGCGTCATACTACCATTATCTTAAAAGAAGCGCTATGAATTATAAAAATTACACCCTCAAACAGCAATGCGAACAGTTCTTATTGGCAATGAGGTTCTTAAAAACACAACATATAAACAACTAGTTAAAACCCTTCCATACATTTAAAAAGCCAGATAGGAAAAACACCAAATAACAAAACTTTCCCTCCTGATCCAGGCTGTAAAAAGCTTTCCTAAAATAGTCTATATAAAATTTAAAATCATAGACAAGATCATAGCAAAGATAATCAAAGCAATGGCGGTCCAAATAAAATCAACAAACAAAGCTGCCAAGATAATTGCAACCCCCCAGCATAAACCCTCTTACTTTCTTTTCTCATACAAGCGAACACAATGAAAATAAAGGTAATAAGTGCAAGTGCCATAGATCCATATAGGGTTTTTCTAGGGAATAAAAAATCACTTATTCTAGAAAGAACAGCATTAATGACAATAAGATAAATGATAGATATGATAATTAGCAACGCACTATTTATATGTTTAACTCCACCTTCCCCTCAGCAGTGGTCTAACTAAAACTAAAGTCAAGACCTTCGATCACCCCAACTATATCAGCTTGCTTTTACAGTTCTACTCAATACGAAAACTCAAAAAATAATTTCAACCTCATCAACCACTCGCAAAGCAATAATAGACTGGCGCGTGAAAATCAACTAAATATATCATTTTAAATTTTAGTAATTTACCAAAATCGCCTGACATACTCCACTTACAACTACTGAACTCACATCCACCTTGACCACCGTTTGATAATGCATACAACGTTCCAAACTAGAAAGATTAAAACATTACAAAAAATATGTGAAAAAGCAATAGCCTATTAATGGGAGAATTTTATTCGGTAGTTGAGTTCAGATAATATCAAAATTATCTTTTTTACTCCTTACCCAAACAACTGTGCGGTCATCTTTATTTTTGTCATCATAGTTAAACTTAGCCACATCAGCAACTAACGCAGCAGCTAAGTCTGTAGCTGCCTCTCTATCACAGTCCTGAACAAAATTTATCAAACGGCTTTTGCCATATTGCTTGTTATTTTGAGCTGCTTCAGTAATTCCATCCGTATACAGTATAACTTCCTCATTTTTACAAAGCTGTAGCTGTGTTTCTGTATAACTTTGTTCAGCTAAAACACCTAAAACCAAATTGGAGTCACATAAAATTTCTTTAGCTTTTTGAGTTTCTGCCGAGTATAAAAGAGGCCGGTCATGTCCAGCATTTGCAAAAATACATGTCATGCTATTTGTATCAATTTTGCAGCATGTTGCAGTAATGAACATCGTTTCACTATTAAATTCACAAAGATAATTATTAAGCTCAATCAACAATTGTGCGGGATTCAATAATTGCCTCGACAATATTTTGAAACGCGCCAAAACAAATAGTGAAAATATTGAAGCAGCAACATCTTTACCTGATAAATCACCAACAAAAATATATATACTTTCTCCGACTCTATTAATAAAGTAGATATCGCCGCTAATCATATTTCCCTTGTCATAACAAGAAAAAATATCAAGACATTCACTAATTTCATCAAGCTCTTTGCTAGATTGTGATAAAAATGCGGATTGAATTCTAGAAGCTAATTGAATCTCAGTTTTGATATGCTCATTTTCTTTTTCTTTTTTAATCAAGTCAATCAATTCATTGCGCATACTCTCTATTGATTCGCTTAATTTATCAACTTCATAAATTCCTGATTTTATCGAAATATTATGACTCAAATCCCCACCTGCAATTTTGTTAACCTCTTCAACGATATATTCAATAGGCAAAGAAATATTTATTATTGCTTTTTTGACATATTTAATAAAAAATCTAGCTATAAATATAACAAAAAATATCACAACCAAAAATAACAAAGTTATTTTTAAAAATATTGGAATAAGGTTAATCTTTACTATAAAGTTTAAAGAGCTTTTCATAAAATGGATGTGGCTGTATAAGTTTCCATCTTTATAAACCCAGCTTTTTCTTCCTGGCTGCCCAT
>NZ_MDTU01000001.1:1947875-1952166 GCF_001720395.1 Piscirickettsia litoralis | reverse complement strand
CCATGCTATCAGTAATTATTTTCCCTAAAGAATTTTCATAAATATAAACACCGTAGTCTTTATATTTTGGGTTAAGCGCATACCCCACGCCATAAAAATACTCATTCATTACCCCCAGCTTCGTAAAAAATTTACCGATCCTTTTAAATCATTGGACAGATATCGTGGATCCGTATAAATTTCCTGGAGCATAAAAGAGGTCACAGAAATATTTTCTTGAATACGGTCAGATAGTTCATAAAGCTTATCTAATTTTGATTCTAATGTATCAACTTTATCCTTAACGAGGTGGTTCGCAAGCAGGTAAAAAAGCACTGCAAACAACATACAAGAAATAATAACAACGAAAAAAACACTCGCCTTGTAAAGTGTCGAATAAATTCTTTCGCTTTGATTAATCACACTTAGTATTCCTAATTTTCAGCATCAACTAACTTACTTCTAGTACTACTGATTTCTTTTGTCTACAATTTTAATCACCTTATTACTAATTTTCGATTTAATTAATTCAGCATGCTCTACTTTTTGAATATCCACTTTTTTCAAGGCACCAGCATACATATTAACTTTACAAAGCTTATCAAGTATCTTTTGTGTCTCGACAAAGTCGCTACTAGGCTCAGATCCATTATAAATATTAACCTGGATAATTTCATCACCATCACTATCAAATTTTTGAATAATCTGCCAATCCATATATTTTGATAAAGATTTTTCAAACTTATCCAGTTCAATTTGAATATCAGAAAAAGACACCCACTGAGTATTCCGACCTTTAACCTCTAAAATCTTGCATTCAGCACCATGAATACTTTGACTCCAAACTTTACCTATATCTCCCAGTGAGTACCTAATGACAGGAAATCTTTTTCTTAATTTATTAGTTACAACTATATCACCATAACCATCTTCATCAGGATCGATAATTTCTACAGATGATACTTTATCAGCGATAATAAACTGACTTGTATTTAAAATATTAGAATCAAAATAAGCCCATGGACCCGTTTCAGCAGAACCATAAATTGAAGTAACTCTCTGCACACCAAAAGCTTTCTCTATTTTTTCTTTTTGAGCAGGGTATAGTGAACTTGTCGCATACATAACCTGATCAAAGTGAATATCAAAGCCACTCTCTAAACAGTAATCTGCATATTTAGATATTCTAGAAGGAGAGCCAGCAATTATTGTCGGAAAAAAGTCAGTAACAAACTTATGTAACAATTCATCATTGCACCTATCCCCAATAGGCAAACTAGTCACTCCTGCGCGTGCAGATAAGTCATTAAATAACTCCAATCCACGATAAGCATTTTGACCTGTAAACAAATTTATCATTACATCTTGATTGGTAAATATTCCAATTTCTTTAAGGCTTTCTGAGATATATTGTCTTTGTAAAAAATTCTCATTAATATCATAAGGGAAATACATATTTTTTGACTGCGATGAGGTTGATCCTCCTGTTAACGACCAATAAACAGAGCTCCAGAACCCTTCCGTATAGCTATATTTTTTCGTTCAGTGATTCAATTGCAGCCTCATAATTTTCTTTAGAAAGTATTGGGCAATCATCCAATGAATTTACCTTTTTCCCAACCATTGTTTGATAAAATTCATTCTCATTCAACCACGTAAGTGTCATAACTATCTCCTAGCATACCGGAAATTAATAATTTTTTTTAGATATAAGATTGATATTACAATACATGAAATAACATATAATGCCAAAAAAGCAGCAGGTGCCTTTTCAAAGTACTTTAATGACAACATTAAGATTATAGAAAAAGCGAAGATTAAATAAGAAAAAAATACCGCGCTTACAACTTGGTTTAACAGCCTTAATATATAAAATAATGACTGACGAATAAAATCAAATAGAACCAATACGATAACCATATGAATTTCGATATGGGCAATTTCATACGACAAGCCATGCAAATTAAATATATACTTTAATATTACTCCAGAAAACAAAAATAATATTACCGCAATCGATAGCCAGTAGATTACTGCTTTTTTAAATATATAACTTAAAACCACTTTCAAAGCTTTCTTAGACTGTCGAATAGAACCATACTTTGGCAACTCAATCATCACACCATTAGCAAATCCTGTAATCCAAAATGATGCAAATAAAAACAATTGCAAAGCAACTTGAACCGCAACAACATAACTTTCACCATAACTCAAGGTTAGCATAATAATAATGGCACAAACGATAGAGTCAGAGGCATAGACTAAAGAGACTTTACAGCCTTCAAAAATGAACCGCAAGCACTCCATCCATCTTGTAGATTTTACATCTCTTAAAAAGGAAAAACTAATAACTTCTTTCTTTAGTGAGAAATGGACTAGGTGCAGTAAATTATATAAAAACCCTATAATACAACCGAATGCAAAGCTCACTATTGATGTATTTTCAAATAAGTAATAACATAGCAGTGTCACCACGACACAAATAATAAACGTTATAATATTAGTGATTTTAATAATCTTACTATAAGTTCTTGCTAATAGGATATATCTCAATGCACTAGAAAAGATAAAAGGGATAAACCCCACAGCATACACCAGTATAAACTCTGTTGCCAACAAACTAACATGGCCGTAAGTTAGCAGTGCAAAAAGCATTGCAAGCAGTAACACAATAACGCAAATCAGCCCGCTGATTTTAAAATATTTTGCAATATAGCTTTGATAGGATCCTGCATCTTTTGCCTTCGCGATATCCATACCGATAATACTCAGTATGCCAAAAATTATCATATTGGCTACCGTCATAACTGACATAGAAAATGATAGAGCAACTACTGCTTCATGAGATATCCGTGTCGCAAGTATTGTTGCAAAAAAAACCCGTCCATAGGCAAATACATTAACAAAAAAGATAGCAGACGCTATCTTTGAAACACCGCTAGATATTTTACCTAAATGATGGGACAACGATACAGCCTCCACGAGAAACAGCGATAATGCTACTTGGAGAGACTCGAAAAAAACCAGAACCCTGATAAACACCATTTAAGCTTAAAATCATCCCTACAGCATTACAAGATCTATATTCACCGTCAATAAATATGTCTATTTTCTTTTGCGCTAAAAATGGCTGAGCGATGTACTGAGCTGCCTGACTATCCGCCACAGTGGCAATTTTTTCTAAAGGCGCTTCTGCACCAATGTACATCCCTTCGCCTTTGCCACTCAAGCATTTTTTTAAAACCCAAGCACCTTTATTATTAAGAACTTTATCTTTAATTTGGCTTAATGAATAAGTTTCAATTATATGCCTTTTTAAAGTCGCTACTTCTTCGCTAGAAAGATATTTACTCATAACCTCTGAACTGGATAATATAGAGAACAATCTTTTATCATGCGTGATAAGAATTGTCCTAACATCATTCACATAATTCACATTTAGAATAATATGTTCTAGAACATCATAAGAAATATTTTCTAATTCATCCTGATGTAGCTCCATAATTAACTGTTCGCATTCTACTCCTTGAGCAACCAATTTTTCATCAGAAAATTTAAATCTCTAGGCTTAATATCAACAACTTCAACACCCTTGCTTATTAAATAACCTTTTAATAGATTTAAATCATATCCTTTTTCTTTTTCTCGCATCAAAAATAGTGGTTTAGACAAATCAAACCTAGAAGTATAACTATCAACAAGTTTGCCCAAAATATCTTCTATACCCGAGTCCTGAGGATAATCTTCTTTTGTTTGCAAATAGGTATAATAAGCTCCCATAAAACCATTAATTGTGAATCTAGCATTAATTTCACATAACTTAATTTCATTGTTCTCAGAAATTAAAAAATCTGGACGAATAGAAAATATTTTATATGATGTTTTGCTTGCTAGCTTAACAAGTAATAATTGACGATCATCTAACTTTAAAGCCTCCTTCAAATTTTCATCCAAGAGATAATTATCAACAATTTTATTAATTGCTTTAATCAAAACTGGGTGCACTGTTTCGGCTTGGCCTAGAATAGACTTAGGCACATCAAGAAGATAAGGGCTAAATCGTGTACCATAGTGCTCCAAGTCCATTTTACTTGAGAGCTTCGAAATAAAATTTTCGTAGTCTAAAGTATATTTTACTGAATCCGCATAATTAGGTACTAAGTGTTTCATATCTAACCACCAATTAATTTTTATATTTTATGCTTCTATTAATCAATCTGAGAATTTATCAAAATCAGTGAAAAACCTAATTCTCATTAAGTGTCTGTCTTTATCTTTAATTGTTGTTCTGGCATGCAAATATCTTTTATTC
>NZ_MDTU01000001.1:1944771-1946231 GCF_001720395.1 Piscirickettsia litoralis | reverse complement strand
TGGTGCCGAAGTCTATCACCGTGAATTGAAGCAAACGTGTGGTATTGAGTGTTGTCAGGCTCGCACTGGCCGGGCACAAAGAAATCACATTGGTTTAGCGATTTCAACGTGGATTGATAAATACCTGCGTAAAGTGAATGAAAAAATCAGTTTTTATCAACAAGACTGGGATGTCATTAAAAGTGGTATTAGCCGATCGATGAGAGCAATTTTAACAACTTAGCCTAAAAGTGCGAAACTTGTGTTATTATCAAGTAAAAGTATCTGGTTGTCTTTCAGCTCTAATTTTCTATTTAAAACAGGTGAGTGACACAATCTTTCAAATTCCTCTAAAGCAGATTGCAGCGCTGGGGTAAGAGTTTCTTTTTTTAATATTTCTTTGCGGTATCTCACATTAAAATTCTTATCAATGACACGTGCGCTAATTGACTCTATATCACGCTTAAACTCTGGAGGTACAACAATTTCAACAGGGTCATTTTGCAGCGCCTCAAATGACTCTGGTGTTAAGTGCTGAATCAACGTTGAACAATCAACAAGAAGGTTTTTGCCCCCGCCGAAGCGATCATGCCTAATACAATGCAAACCAAAGAAATCTGGAATTTGCTTCTCATAGGAACAATCAGTATGCAAAACAAACTCACTTAATTTGTGAGAGCGCGCTAATGCCTCATTACCTTTTGAGCCGCCTTGTTTAATATGCCATACTGCATCATCTCCAGTGCTATGAGTATGCGGCCTCCCCAATAAAGAAACAATTTTTTCCAGCGTTTTGGAAGACTCCTCTTCAAAACCAAGAGATATAATCAGCACTCCAACCTTAAGTAAATTTAAATCTTGATCTCTTTCATAGCTAATACTGTTTGTATAATGCTTAACCAGGTAAATGCCACGTCCCCGCAACCTGTCGGGATTGGGCACGCTTTCAAGTTGCTGCTCAGTTAAATCAAATGCATTCCCATTATCACAAAATGTAATTAACGCCTGTTTTTGATCCCCGTCAATAAAGTCAATAGTCACTTTCACGTACAAACCGTCATGATCATTATTATCAAAAACATTTTCAATAATTTCTTCAACGACTAAATTCAACTTTGCCCCCAGCTCGAGCGACAAACTTGATCTTAATGGTGCCAGCGAATCAACAATCACTTGCATACGATCTGATGATTGGCTTAATTCAAATGTTATCAAGGCTGAACCGTAAAGACCTTTCCAATGAGTCCTGTAACATGCAAAATGTCATTCACCATCGGTTGAATGTTTGACAAGGCCAGCGTACATTCGTCAGATTTCAGTGTCTTAGCAAGCAATATTAATCCACTCAAACCTGCGCTACTAACATATTCAAGCCCCTGGCAGTCTAAAAAAACATTTTTCTTAAGAGGCACCAAGTCAGACTGAATCTTCTTTTCAAACTCAGCTGCAGTTTTTGCGTCTAACCGACCACTCAAACTCAC
>NZ_MDTU01000001.1:1860857-1943813 GCF_001720395.1 Piscirickettsia litoralis | reverse complement strand
ACTTTCTCTTTTTTCTCATCCAATAACATTTTCATAACGACCACCAGCTCACAATTAAAAAATATTTCTAAAACTTGTGTTAGCACCCTAAAATCACATTATCTAGTTATGGCTCCGAAAAGCTTTATAAACAGAGAACATCCAACAAGTTAAATTTTAAAACAAATAAAATCAATAAGTTAATTAAAAGGCGACCTCTCTAAATAATGTTCAAAGGCCCAAAAACCTGAGCATTCTACCCCGAGCTTCAAGTAATCTTCAATAAAGAAATCGATGAAAAAGCTATATTTATCAACAAGCACATCGACACCCTAACCGTTCTAAATAAAGCTAACTTAGAAACAATACCAAATAAGGATTAAAAGTTATTAGCAAAATTAATTACATCAGTTAACCCTCACTCCATAACCATAATAAGGATATCTATAAATTTTAATCTCATAAATAGAGTGCCGATGCTACATTAGCACTTTATTAAAATCAACTATTTTTAATTGATTAAAATCATCAATTACTTTTGTAACGGTTCATAATAGAATAAAAGTAAGTGTTGCAATTAAAGCTGCTAATTTTTTTAACAAAAAATAAAAGTAATGATTCTTGAAATAGACGCTCGTAAAAATACTATTGCTTTCCTAATATACGCTTGCTGGTCTTTAGCTCTTTATCATCTCATTTAACATCGCCTGTATAGTAGTTAGCTTGAAGGATCACTATTTTTCCAAAAATATTATGTGCTATCTGTGTGTTGGAAACACGCTTATCCTTTGGGCTATCACAACATTAAAAATAAGGGTTTCTCACTCTGCACCTCAATTAGAAAGCAGAATTCAGCGAGCATAAACACAGACACTACAGCAGCTGGCGCACAGATGAAGTTATATTCAGATCAATGAAAAATGAGCTTATTATATTAACATGTTTATAAATTTAATAAAATTATTGTATTTTTCCTTACAAAAAATAAGACCGCAAGGTAATACTAAAATTTTAAGAAAGCCATGAAGTCAAATGCATGCTGAAGAAAGTAACGAGTGATAAGAGTAAAGCAATATTAAGCCCTATGCTCTGCTGGTTTTATCTGGTCTTTATCAGCTTTATATTCAAGCAAAATAAATAAAATATCTCAATAGCATTATTGAATAAGATGATCGAGGAGTAAATCATGCGGGCAAAGCAATCCTAAGATTTTAATTATTTTAGTTTACGCATGAAAAATACAAGAGGCGCTCTCGCTTGAAGAAGAGGCACCTTGATTTCATAAATATTAAACTAAAATTATCCTGTCGTGCAAGCAAGGTGGCTTTGTGCCATTATATCTGGCAATTCTGAAAGGTTATCAAGAACAATATTCGGCTCATAGCGCTTAGATAACAATGAGTTTAATAGCTCCACATGATTAACATTATTCCATGCAGTTAAGTAACCAAAAGCTCGGGAACCTATCGCATCAAACCCTGCACCGGCAACATGTAATATTTGATCTTTATTCAAATGGGTTTTTTCCATAACCTCTGCATATATTTTCGGATCAGGTTTGAAACGATTGACCGAACTTGATGATATAATGTAACTAAATATCCCCTGATAACCCTCATTATTAATAACATCTTGAATACGTTGCCGGCTGCCATTGGATAATATAGCTAACTTATAGCCCGCCTGTTGTAACTTCTTAAGAGCACCGATCGTACCAGGCAAAGGTGTCAATTTATCCCAAGCATTCATCATACTCGCAATATCACTCTGACTAAACTTTAAATTCTTTGTAAAACTCAATGAACGTATCGTATAAGTCAAAGTGGATTTTAGCATCATATCAAACAGCTGAAAGTGCTGTACTCCTACCATTTTAGCAACACTTGTACTCTGAATATAACCATTGTAATTTTTCGTTGTAGAGTAATTACTAAACCAAGTATCAGTAAACTGTTTAATTTGTGCCGGTGTCAATTTCTTGCTTTTCAAAATGGATGTAATATTTCTAGTTACAGAAGAAGCAGACTCTGAAAGCGCAGCATATAGATCAAACGTAATCAGTTGAATATTAGCTAATTTACGCTCAAGCGAACATGGAACCTTGGAGTGAGCCAGGCTCAAACTCGGCATAATCAGCAATAACGATAAAGCGATTTTGCGCATTAATTGAAAGTGCCAAAGTAAACTCTTTTTCCTAAACATCTCTGTTTATTCCCTATTCAATAATCATTATCCAAACCTTCGCAGGTAACCCAGCATAGCAGTATAGAATATTTTCTACTTCAAGAACAATAACCACTTGAAAAATTACCGATACAGATTATTTACCTGTCAAAGAGTGAAACAAATGCCTCAGTAATATAATTAAGCCATACCCTTATTTATAGCTCCCTTACATACTTAAAAGGCATAACGTATAATTAATAACGCCTGCCACTAAAAAATAAACCTTAACTAAGTTCCTATTATTTTTATGCTATTGCCAGCTCAGCTCTTGATGTAATCTATTACTGCCTTTAGTTTTCAGTAATCTAGAGTTCTTTCTATTTTCAATTTCTACTATAAAACAAAAAACAGCCTTACAAATAAAGTCACTTTAATAAATAAAAACATCATAATATTAGCTATGTATGCCTACAAAACAAACTCATCTTTAGGATCCATAGCACCAATACCAGTAGAACCTAATTGGAAAAATAGAAAAGAATCGTTTTGTGCGTGCTCTTTTCTAGCTACAAAACCAGACCACTTTTGTAAGCTCTCAACTGCTTTTCTGTGCTCAAATGGGTTTCTAATGCTTCCACCCCACGAACCACTAGCCGCCCAATACTGCATTCTAGCTGGTATTTCAGCAAACCCTTTCAACTGGCTAGTTTGAGCCAAACAGCCTGCGGATTCACCGTACCCCTCATTTTGATATTGTTGCAAAAAATAAGCGTATTCACTGCTGTTAATCTTCTTTGTGACTTCTTGCATGATTTTTTCATACTTCACAACATCTTTTTCCGTTGGAACCAACCGATTGAATTGATTGAAAAAATCATTTAAATTTCCAACAAACTGCCTAATTGCTTTATCTGATGCAGCACCATCATTTATTCTCATTTCTGAGTAATTGATCGCCTTTAAATTCTCTAAATTGGTAAAATTAGTCACATTAAAACCCTGTATATAATGTTTATCTCACTTAAATGATAACTTAAAAAAATAACAAAATGAAATATTTTTATTAACCTTAAGTTAATTTTTAGTAAACCAATACTAATGATTAATCACAACAACATTCCGCACACCGTTGTTTCTGGCTAAATCTACATTCACTTTGACTACTGCTTGAGACAGAACATGGGTTTGCTGGAAACTACCTTGGCTAGAGTTTAACGCCTTCACTGTTGATTTTTTTTGCAATAACTGACTACTATCGCTCACGTGAATCACTCGCGCATGAATATGAATCTTCGCACTCGCAGCAAATATTGGCTGCACAACCCACCCCAAGAAGATCAAGACACTCACGGCTAAGCCGCTATAGTATTTCCTGTTCATGAAACGGATTTTAGTCAAAAACATATGTCTTTGATTGATCAAAAAAGTAACGCATTGATTCAACAATGAACGTATTTATTTATTACTTAATTTGGAACCTTTATAATATAAAAACACATTAAAGTTTAATCACCCGAATAATAAACTCTATGGAAATCCCTATGGAAATCAAAACAAAAAAGTCTAGACATTAATGAGTTAGTCACATCGTGGCAACAACAGGGGCTAACGGTTGGCCTCATCCCTACGATGGGCTGCTTGCATGATGGCCATATGAGCCTGGTACGTCATAGTCAAAAAACCATGGATAAAACAATTGTTTATATTTTTACGAACCCCATGCAATTTAATGATTGGAACGACTATCTTAACTATCCAAAAACTCCTGAAGCTGATCTTGCTTTATTAGAAGAAAATCAAGTAGACGCCGTATTTATGCCAAGCGAGCAAGAAATCTACCCACAAGGCTTTAAAAATACGACCCAAGTAAGTCCAAATATCGCTGCGGATACCCACCACTTAGAATCAGACTTTCGTTCAGGTCACTTTACCGGAGTGCTGACGGTACTGACTAAAATGTTCAGCATCATTCATGCCGATAAGGCATTTTTAGGTGAAAAAGATTACGATCAGCTTACACTCGTGCGCAATATGGCCGAAGACCTTAACCTTTATACTCAAGTTGAAGGTGCACCGACAGTTCGTGAAGGTAGTGGCCTTGCCATGAGCTCACGGAATACTCACTTAAATCAACAGCAAACAGCAATGGCTCCTTTGATCTATCAAACTCTCAGCCAAGCGGCAGCTGCATTAAAAGAAGGCGCAAGCATTGAGCACGTAGAGCAGCAAGCCAAGCACACTCTTAATCAAGCTGGCTTTAAAACCGAATATTTTCGTGTGCTCACACCAAGGCTCAAAATGCCAACAGACTCAGACAAACAGCTCACTTTGTTGACAGCCGCCTACCTAGGTGATGTGCGCCTGATTGATAACTTGAGTTGCACTCGCTAAATAACCTGAAACAACCATCCAAGCTAGTCTCAGAGTGCTGCAATGCACTCTGAATAACACTTTACAAGCTCACTCAGATCATCAACACTAGAGGTCTATTATTTTAGGAAAAGCAGGATGTTATGGAACCTTTCAAACAGTTACTTGATACACAGGACTTTATTACCACCACAATCGAGCACATCCATAGTGAGCACCAGATCGAGTCTTTTACTCTTAACCATCATACTAAAGTCACCCTAATCGACAATGGCATACTCTCCTTCGAACCTTTGGATAGCCACCATAGCCCATATGATCTTATTCTTTCTTCTGGCATCCACGGCAATGAAACCGGACCCATCGAGCTATGCAATAGATTAGTGCAAGATTTACTCAGCGAAAAGCTGATCACGCAAACGCGCGTATTATTTATTTTAGGTAACCCACTGGCCATGCAAGCGGAAAAACGCTTTGTTGAACACAACCTCAATCGCCTATTCTGTGGTGCTTATCAGGAAATTAATAATTGCTATGAAAAAGACCGCGCTAAAAAGCTAGAGCATTACGTAAAAAGCTTCTATCAAAGTGGTAACTCACCGCGCTTGCACTATGATTTACACACAGCCATTCGGCCTTCTCACTTTGAAAAATTTGCAATTTATCCCTATCTAAACGACCAAGGTCATTATAATAAAGAGCAAATTTCTTTTTTACTTGATTCTGGCATTGAAACTTTATTGCTTTCACACAAACCCACAACAACCTTTAGTTTCCATACATCAAAGAACTTTAATGCTCATGGTTTCACCTTGGAGTTAGGAAAAGTCCACCCCTTTGGTCAAAATGACCCCAATAAATTAATTAAATTGCAAAATAATTTAATTGCACTGATCAACAACGGCAAACTCGCTCAATCACAAAATTTAAATAACCTAAATTCGTTTACCGTTCACCATGCATTAATTAAAACTTCTGATAACTTTGAACTACACCTAGGAAAAGATATAAAAAACTTCAGTTTATTACCACTAGGCTCGACGGTCAGCTCAGATGAGCAGGATAAATATAAGGTAAAGTATGATGATGAGCGCATCGTCTTCCCAAACCCCAATGTCCCTGTCGGCGACTGGACCGGTTTAGTCTTGCGACCTTGCACACTTGAATTATAATTTCATCAAGCTTTATTTCATTAAATTTAAAATAAATAAAAAATCCCATATCTCATGGGTTTTTCTTAACTAGCTTCAAATAAAAAACTAGGCTCTAATATCTACTAAAGTTCCAATTGTATCATTGGCAATCTGTAACACTTTCGCTCCCACCTCCGCTTGGTTCGATGCTTCTAACAGACCGACCATAGGAGTCACAATACCTTGACCAAATTGGGCGGTTCGCTCCGTTTCTTCCAACTCATTGACAGCAACCACGGCTGGGCGATTTTCCTGCTCTGCCACTGTATCTGGAGCAATGCTAAAGTGCGCGATTTGGTTTGCATTCTCACGCAACTCACCAATACCTGCATTAATTGCAGCTAAACCCGATTGAAATGCACCGACAGCTTGCATATACCAGCCTCCAAATCAATACTCCATCCTTTACAATTTGACCATTAGCTATTTACTAAGTTCTCTTTTTTCATCATCTTAGTGATCCAAAATAAAAAGACCAAAGATAAAACCAAATAAACAGGAAGCAAGCTAAAGGCATGAACATAGTCTTGGGTGGCAAAAACCGGAGTATGGTTCAGCTCTTTACCTCGCCAACCAAGATCTAAAGCATAGCCCACTAATGGCTCAGTGACCGCCCCTAAGATCGCATCCCCAGTATTCACCATCGCCACTACAGTACCTGCGAGTAATAATGAATTCATATCTTTTGCCATCGCAAAACCCAACATAAACGCACTAGTACCAAAACCAAATAAAAACATCAGGATGCTTAGTACAGTATTGTGTAATCCTGGGCAATACAATAAAAATAACACGCTCACTAGAGTCATAAAACCACCAAGAAACATCCAAAAGCTGCGCTTGCCAAAATAGTCCGCTAGTGCACCGAATACAGGCCCACCTACCCCTAAACCGATAAAGACTAAAGAGGTGAGCGATGCTGCTTCTGTCGTTGTTAAGTGATAGCTTGTCACCAAAAAGGGGTTACCCCAAAGGCCAGCAAAAACAGCCAAAGGTGCAAAGGCTAAACCACTATAGAGAGTTAAAAGCCAGTTTGCCGGTCGTTTTAATACATTAATAATATCTTGCCAACCGACCTTTCGAGTCTGTTGTGCTGCTGGTTGAGCATTCGCCTTATCGCGAACAAATAATAAAAATAAAGCAGCAAAAACAACCCCTAATATTGCACAGAGTTCCAAAGAACGCCTCCACCCCTCAGAGGAGACCACATGTGCTAGTGGTACCTGACCAAAAACGGCGCCGATCATCACCGCTGTCGGCACTAAACCACTTAAAAAGGCAAAGCGTTTCGCATCAAACCAGGTCGCAGCAACTTTTAAATAAGTTACGGTTGCAAAGGCCACACCCACCCCCATTAATGCTCGCCCCACTTCTGCCCATAGCAGCTGATCAGCATGAGCAAACAGCAATGTGCCTAACGCACTGACTAATAAAGCGAGAGAACCAATATAACGCGCACCAAAACGATCGAGTAATGGTCCTGAAAAAATCTGGATGATCAAATAACTGTAAAAAAATGTCGCGGCCAAGTTACCTAACCCTGCCCCATGCACACTAAAGGCTTGCATCAAATCAGCGGTCATCACCGATGGAGACACTTGCAATACATATTTATAGAATAAAAAACAAGCACATAGGCCAATCGCAAACCAAGCCAAACAACTCCGATTGCCCGTATTTTCTTCTCGATACGCCTCTACAGTTAAACTTTCAGCTCTCATACTACATTTCCTTACTGGCAATAAAAAAGCCTCGGACCCGAAGGTGCGAGGCTTGTGTTTAATACTTTACAGCTTACACAGGCCCGCACCGCCGTATAATAATGAGCGCAATAATAATTCGTGTAATCACTGTTAATGCACTTATCATCATAGAATCAGTCGAACCTATCAAAATCGTATTGAAAAACTTTACTCACCCAACATAGCAAGCTTTAAACTAGCTGTCAATAAAATGAACTATAAGCCAGAGATGTGTCTGAGCAAGTCAGCTAACGTCGGCACGAGCAATAAAAACCCAATGATCACTAGAAACGAAACAATTTTACGATAACCATACATGACGCCACTCCCGATATCGCCAGTATTGAATTTACTGCTATTGTACTGCAACAAGCTTAATAGTATATGAACTTTATGATTATTATGCATTTTTATAACGCATGGCTCCATGCTGTGCTCTGCGCAAAAATATTAATAAAAATAAAGAGAAACAAAAAGCGCTAGATAAATCCAACCTAATGCTTCTATAGAGGTCCAGTGCAACTTAGCAATCACTGAGGTAATCGCTGCGGTCCCCACCATTTGAATTACACCCGATAACGCTGCTGCTGCCCCGCTTTATCAGTAAAGGGCAACAATCCCCCTGAAATTGAATTGACCAAAATAAATGAGACAGCAAGCCCATTAAAAGCCAAAGTGATCAACAAGGTAATCACGGATGAAAAATCTAAAGCTGCCTGTAACAAAAAAGATACACTCACTAGCGCTAAAAGAATCATACCAGCTTGAATTAATTTATCGCCAGAGACAAGGTGGGATAATTTGTGCTGTATTAAGTTGCCGAGCAAGAAAAAAGCGGGCTGAACGAGCATTAGATAACCCGTTATTTCTGCAGAAAAACCAAATTGCGCCTCTAATAAAAATGGCGTATTTTCTAAGCAAATAATCATTGCCAAGTAGCCAACAAGCACAGACAAAACATAAACCAAAAATATCTTATTTTTTAAGACGAACTGATAATTTTCAAGCAAATCCCGAGCATTAAAAGATTCACCAGGCTGACGTTTATATACATTTGTTTCTGTTAGTTTTGTAAAAATAATGATTAATAAAATAAAGCTGTATATGGCTAATGCAACAAAATTACTCCGCCAATTAAAGTGTTGTTGCAAGAAGCCACCAAGACTCGGAGCTAAACCAGGTGTAAATGAGGCGGCAATCGCAAGCACACTAATCGCTTTACGTAACTCAGAGCCATGAAACAAGTCCCGAATTACCGCGCGTGCGAGCAAAGATAAAGCGCTAGCACCTAAGCCCTGTAAAAACCTTGCACCCAGTAGAGAGTCGAAATTCATCGCATAAATCGCCCATACACTACTGCCAGCCAATATCATAATGCCTAATAATAGCAATGGTTTTCGACCTAAGTGATCCGATAAAGCTCCATAAAATAACTGAGAAATACCAAAACTTAAGAAAAACACACTCAAGGTTAATTGAGTTTGGCCTACGCTAAGCTGCCATTGATGGCGAATGGCAGGTAACGATGGCAAATATAGGCTTACAGCCAACTGGGATGCCACAACACCTAAGATCACCAAGGTAAAGTTAAAATTACGATGATTATATCCCATAAGACATCAACCTTTTATTCACTCCACACTTAAAAACAATCAACACATTGTATTTTATTTCCTAATAGTTGATAATACAGCAATCAAGAAATAGATTGCTTCCAAATAGGAATCAATGTGGACTGGCATAAATGTGCACAAAGTTTTATACAAATCGTTGAGGATCAGAGCTTTGCAAAGGCAGCGCGCAGCCTTTACAGCTCTAGTTCTGCGCTTAGCAAGCATATTAACTGGCTAGAAGATCAGCTGGGCGTTCAACTGTTGCAACGTACAACACGCCGGCTTGATTTAACCGCTGAAGGCGAATGCTTCTATAGACAAGCCAAGCAACTGCTTAACGAATGGGAGCAACTCAAAGAAACCGTATGCAATAAAAGCAATGAGCCTCGTGGAATGTTAACGGTTGGCATTTCCGTTGTCTTTGGTAATCGCTATATTATCCCTCTACTCCCCGAGCTTCTCGCGCTCTACCCCCAGTTGAAGATTAATGTCAAAACACTGACTTACCCTGTGCTGCATAACATAGAAAATTTGGATCTGTATTTCAGTCACAAGCCCCCTGATTTTTTCTCAAGCAATATGGATCACCACACAATAAGCGATGCTTATTTGCAGATGTTTGCCTCTCCCGACTATCTCGCTGAATACGGCACACCCAGCCAATTAGCCGACCTGAAAGGTCACAACTGTCTACTTAGCACGGGCAACGATACACCGAATAGATGGGAATTTGAAAATGGCAAATCAGTCCAAGTTCAGGGTAACTTGATTGCCGATAATAATGGTGCACTAATTAAGGCTGCTGTTGCAGGGCTAGGAATTATTTTCACAAGCCCGCTAGCGTTTGCAAATGAGTTAAAAGGTAGTTTAGTCCCCGTTTTACCCGAGCTTCATTCACCACGTTGGGCAATTTACGCCTACTATCCAAAACGTAAGACTCTACCACTTAAAACACAAGCCTTCCTCAATTATATCGAGGAGAAACTGCAAGACATTTTACCCGTCATGCCAATCAAATCGTAGTGGTTCTTATGGCAATATCAGCTATTTTTCCCGGGTAAAATAAGCGGTACACTCACCTCACCAGGTTTTAACTGTGCCGTCGTTTTATTTGCAGTGATACTATGCTGATTTGAGTGATTAGAATTAGACTGATTCGCCGTAAAAGCAATAACAACACTGATTAGCACCAACAAGCTAAAAATAACCGCCCAATTACGATAATTCCAGCGTATGCGCGCCTGGTCAGGTGCTTTTTGCTGAACCAACTGGCGAGAAATTTGGTTAATACGTCCAGGTAAACCTGTTGCACCCTTGAGCACTAAATCGATATCACGCTCACTAAAGGCAAAAACATCTGATAAACCACGCAACTTGTCATCCAAGTACAACTGAACCTCAACCTCAGAAAAAGGCTTCAATTTGCAACAGTATAAATACTCTTGCCAGTTTTTCTCACCTAATATTTCCTTAAGTTGGCGAGTCAGACGCTCTTCGCCCAATAGCAACAGATGTAACATACATCCTTTCTTATCACGCAACTTAGCAGCCAGTAATAACAACATACTTAGCACTTGAGGGCGAAAATAGTCAGCATGGTCTACAGCAAGCACATAACTCACGCCGGTATGCCGGCTTTCTTCCATGTATTTGTAGATGTAATCAAAGTAGTCTTCTGTAGTCGTGCAATGCTCAGGCGCAGGCAAGTAAAGCGCATCGATAATCGCACGCAATACAGCAAATTCAGTGTGACCTTCCTGACCTTCGATGTGAGTAAATTGGGCGCGCTTATCTAAACGCTGCTGTAATAATTCTAAAAAAGTCGACTTACCCGCACCAATCGGCGCATAAACTGCAACGACATAATCGCTATAGCACACAGTATGGCTAATTAACTCCAGCTGTTTATTCCAGCCAGGGGTAATATACGGCTTAAAGCCTTCACTATTAGAGTCAAAAGGATTATTCAGTAACTTAGCAAAGTTACTTTTCTCAGCGGATTGGGCGTAGGCCATGAATTATCCCCTTGCGCCACTTATGTGCATATGGACCATAGCCAGTCGCTCCCTTATTATTTTTATTATGCTCTTTCTATCTTTATTTTGGCATTATGCTTCTGTTGCTAATGCCTGGACAATTTCATTGGCTACCGAACGTACGGTACGCGTGTCTGTTGCGACCGTGCAATCTGCGATACTACGATATAATTTATCGTATTCATCCATCATCTGTTCGAGTAACTCTCGACGGTTTTTGGCATACTGTAAACTCGGTCGACCTCGATCGTAAGCCGTTCTATTCAATTGCTGCTCTACGGAAGCATATAAATAAACAACCGTTCCCCTTGCAGCCAGACATTTGCGATTTTCTGCAGAATTGATCGCGCCACCGCCTGTTGCCAATACGATACCACTACGCAAGCTTAAGTCCGCAATAACATCTTGTTCACGGGCACGTAGTCCATCTTCACCTTCTACATCATAAATCCAGTCTATACCGACACCTGTGCGATCTTCCAGCTCTTGATCAGAGTCAACAAACTCCATTCTTAGCATCTGTGCAAGATGACGACCAATTGTACTTTTTCCTGCCCCCATTGGGCCAATGAGGAATATATTATTTGGTCTACTCATGACTAAGTATTCACTTCCTCTAAATCTAACAGTATTTAATCGCGATGCGACTTAATAATACGTGACGACACACCCACTTTACTATCACGATATCAAGGCACTAGCCAAACAACCTACCCTTTTGGTTATTTGCTCATGATATCCATAATACAATAATCCGGAGCTATTCTACCCCGGATCACATTTTAAGACTAGCGCAGCATCGCAAGAAGTACAAATTAAGTTCAATCATACCTTTAGCGTCGGCATAATCTTAGGTGTCACAAAGATTAATAGCTCTTTATTCACTGTGCTGTGACTGCGGCTTTGAAATAGCCAACCGATTCCAGGCAAATCAGCAAAAAAATGGCACTCGACGAACAATGTGATGTTTCTCCTGCTCATAAATTCCACCAAGAACAATTGTTTCACCGTCTTTTACCAAAGCTTGTGTTTTAATCACTCGAGTATCTATCGCTGGAGGCAAAGCATTCGCACTACTGCCCCCATCCCCTGCTGTTAACGCACTGCGTGAGTCCTTACTCAAGCGAATATTTAAGATAATATGCTGATCTGGGGTAATATGCGGTGTAACCGTTAACCCTAATACCGCTTTTTTAAAGCTCACGCTCGCCGCCCCACTCGACGCACTCTCTAAGTAAGGGATTTCCTCACCTTGCTCAATAAATGCTTCTTTATCATTTGCAGTTAAAAGTTTTGGTGTTGAAACAACTTGTGCTTCTCCTTCACTTTCCAGCGCTTGCAGCTCCAAATCTAATAATAAATTGCCAGGCAACTTTGCAATCGCTAAGGCAAAACGCCCAAGCCCTGATCCAGCAGAACTATCTGAAAAAGGCAAGCTTACATTAAGGCGATCGGCAATATCTGGAGTCCCTCCTTGTCTAATGGTATTTGTCACACTTATCGACCCCGCGGTCGCTACTGTACTTCCTCCCCCTGAAATACCAAATTTTACTCCTAAGTCTTTTTCAAAACTGCGATTAGCAATCACAACTCTTGCCTCTATCATTACCTGCTGCACAGGCTTATCCAGTGCGGTGATAATTTTTTTAATCTCTTTAAGTTTATCTGGGTAGTCTTGCACCAGTAGAATATTTGTTCTCTGATCAAAACTAACACTACCTTGTGTTGACAAAATATTACCCGCCTCTCCTTTTAAAATAGCTGCCATTTTCTCCGCACTGCCATAATGAATATTGACAAATAATGATTCTAATTTATCACCCACTTTATTATTATCGCCTTGATTATTACTCATATTATTTTTAGCAATAATCAATATATTGCCATGCCTATTTTTCCTTAAGTTTTCAGCCTTTAAAATGACATCCAAGGCCTGCTGCCAAGTCACTTTCTGCAAGTGTAAGCTTATCGAACCTTTAACATCATCATTAATCACTAAATTCAAATGGGCAAATCCAGCGATTAGCTGCAAAAGCTCAGACAAATCAATTTCATCGAAATTTAGGCTAATTAATCGATTTGAATCTACCACTAATCCATTATTGCCCACAGTAGCACCCGAAGTTGTGCGGTCTAACAAAGTTGTATTTGTTGCACCTAAGCAACCAGGAACCGCTATAAGCAACATTAAAAATATCACATAAAAAAATTCCATATTATTTTTTTACTTTACCAATAATTAAAATATTATTATCATTCCTTAATACCAACTTATTTTTATAAATTTCATCCACCCTATAACCATAAAAGTTTTGACCAAGATAAATTTCATATAACTTATGCGCTATTCTATCCTTTACAATAGCCAACTTTTTGTTGCTTAAAACCACCCTACCTAAAAAAACAAACTTATCAAAATAATCATTATCTAAGTCACTACCGGCAATACGTTTACCACAGTCAGAGTCACCACAAAAAATATCTCTATCAATTTTATCAAATGGCACTTGCTTTACATTTGCCAGCACGCTGCCCTTAATAATAAAAAGAAAGCAGAATAGATTAGTCATAAAATTAAACTTCATGCTATTTCTCACCATAAACATTAAATATCATCTCAACTACTAAATTGTTCTTTTTCCCAGAAAACGACAATGAGTAAGATTTTATCAAAAATTGCATTTTTGATTTTTGCAATTTATCTAAAAACCTTATAAAACCCAAGTAGTTTACAGAAGCGATCAGTTGCAATGAAACCTTGTCGAAAAAAGCACCTTGCTCTTGAGCTATTTTTTTAATTTTTGATTGCTTCAAAGTCCTGCTCTTGTGAATCACATCCATGATAAAATTAACATTTTTATTAATTTTATTTAATTTATAAACCGTTAATTTATTCCTTAACAGATCATAATTATAATGTGCTGATTTTAATGCATCAGCAACTTTTTTATCAATTTTAACCTCACCAAGGAATAAAAAATAATCTGTTTTTGCCTTGTTATAATTGAAATATAAATATAACATGACTATCATTGTAAAACTTAACATACCAATTATAACAACATTAAACCATCCTAATTTTTTATAAAAATCTATATTACTTAACATGCCAATGTGCCAACAAAGAAAACTCAGATCGAGAATCAATATTGCTTTTATTAATCAAATTAATGCTATTAATAGTAAAATCTTTAGATGATCTAATAGACTTAATTAAACTATCTAAACTTTTTTTATCTAAAGCATAACCTTGAAAATTTATTAAGCCATCGTGATAAGAGACACGATTAAAATAAACATTCAATGGGGTTACTTTATAAACCTCATAGAGACTCATAAAAGATAAGAAACTTTCATCATCAAGATCTTTTAATTGATTCAACTTTTCCTCGGCTGACTTTATCTTTGCTCTAATCAAACCAAGATCATAACGTTTTTTATCAACAGATGATTTGTGATTAACATAAAAAATAGATTGTCTATATTTTTCTGATTTAAATAAAAAACAAACAACAACCACCCCTAAAAATAAAAAACAATTAAAATGATAGCTATGAAAAAATCTACTAGATGATAGAACAGATTCCTGCTTGACCTCAAGAAAATTAATATTTTTCATAAAGCCCTATAACTAAGCGCTAGCGCTAAAGCTAAATCATCACACTCAGCATCAAAATCAAATTTACCCTTTATTAATTTCGATAAATTATAAACATTAAAATTTTTAACATTAATAATGTTTTCAGAGCCAAATATAAAAATATCCATTATTTTGTCATCGCCAGAATGATTAGATAATATATTAACCACTTCAGCAACCTCACCGATAACTTTTTCAAGGTGAGTATGATCATTAATTTGTCTAAAAATAGGCTCTATATAGACCTTTTCATTATCTATTAAATAAAATAAGCAGCCCTCTTGATTAGCTTTTACAACCAACCCATCAGTTATATTCTTATCAGGGATTAATTTTTGACATAAGTCAAATAATGCGTAAATATCAACATTAACAGCAAAAACACTTAAAGCATTGCTGGTCAGTGCTGAAGTTAGTTGATACAGAGTTAATTTTCGAACAGCAATAATATCTAAATAATATTTTTTATTAGAATAAAAGTAATTAGCGTAAAAGCAAAGGCTATTAACGTCGAGCTGCCACTGCGCTGCCATATTAGACATAGCCTGCTTTTTACAAAGAGACAACTTTATTTTCTTATCAACTTCGGTACGACTCTCTAAGAGATTTTGATAATTTAATGACAAAACAATCTTTTTGTTATTTAAATAACTAAAACATTTTTTTATTGTTAGAGACAGGGATTGTTCTAAAGCACATTTAAAAGGAATTTTTGAATAATTAGCAAGCTTAAGTCCAGAACACTTAGTCCATTCGCTTTCAGCAATATATAAACACTGCCGATCCCAATTAATGCCAACTTGGCGATATTTTTTGTGCTTCCTTGCCAAAAATAACATTTTACACCACATATATTCTATAAATAATATATATAATACATAATCACATCCTCAAATAGCAACCCCCAACATCCACATGTATACTATATATCAAGGAAGCTTTAGAAAAAGAGGCCATGGATGAAAGCATTACGCGTTTTCACTTGGTTGACAATTACGTTACTGCTACTAATCACGCTGACAATAGCAGGCTTGCTCTATTACATGACAAATAACCTGCCAGATGTTTCAACCTTACGTAACGTACAACTACAAGAGCCTTTGCGGATTTATAGTGCTGACGACAAGCTCATCGCAGAAATTGGCAACAAACGACGCATCCCTGTCAGCCTTGCACAAATCCCTAAAGACCTGATCAATGCGATTCTCGCTACTGAAGATCACCGCTTCTATCAACACAATGGTGTCGATATTAAAGGCCTTGCTCGTGCGGTCATCGGTCTGGTGACCACCGGTGAAAAACGTCAAGGTGGTAGTACGGTGACAATGCAAGTTGCACGTAATTTTTTCTTATCACGCAAAAAGACCTATCTACGCAAATTTAATGAGATACTACTCGCCTTTAAAATAGAGCATGAACTCACTAAAAATGAGATTCTTTCCCTGTATCTTAATAAAATCTACTTAGGTCAACGTGCCTATGGTGTTGGCGCTGCAGCTAAAATTTACTATGGCAAATCTGTTGGCGAATTAAACCTTGCTGAAATGGCCATGATTGCAGGGCTGCCTCAAGCACCGTCTGCGATCAATCCAATTTATAACCCAAAAGCCGCAAAAAACGCCGCCGCCATGTTCTAACTCGCATGTTGCGCTATGGCTATATTAATAATGAACAATATCAAGAAGCGATGGCCGCCCCCATAAAAACAAAGTTTCACCAAACCAAGAGTGAAATCTATGCCCCGCATGTCGCTGAAATGGTCCGACGCTATATGATCCAGTTGTTTCCAAATACAGCTTACACAGGTGGTTTTAAGGTTTATACTACGATAGATTCATCACTACAGTCAGCCATTAATCATGCGCTCGAAAATGGCTTAACCGCGTATGATTATCGTCATGGCTATCGCGGTCCAATCGCTAACATTAACCTTGAGCATCTACCGCATGAGGCACTGCTCAAACAGCTTAATCATTTCCCAACCATTAAAAATAGGCCAACAGCCGTTATATTATCAATCACAGAAAACAGCGCCCAAGCTTTACTAAAAAATAATCAACAGATCACCATTCCTTGGCCAGGGTTAGCTTGGGCAAGGCCCTATATCAATGAAAAGCGCCGTGGCCCTGTTCCTAAAAAGGCGAGTGATATTATTAGCCCGGGTGATGTTATTCTCGTCCAACATCAAAAAGGCCACTGGCAACTCACACAAAAACCTGCAATAGAAGGTGCCGCGGTCAGCCTTAATTCCAATAATGGTGCGATTCTTGCTCTGATTGGTGGCTTACCGTTCACGCAGAGTAACTTTAATCGTGCTATTCAAGCAGAACGTCAACCCGGCTCTAGCTTTAAGCCTTTTGTGTATTCGGCTGCGCTTGAAAAAGGTTATACCGCAGCATCTATTATCAATGACTCACCAATTGTACTCCCGGGCAATGAAGCCTATGAACTCTGGCGGCCACAAAACGATAACCGCCGCTTTCGCGGGGCAACTCGCCTACGCACCGGCTTAACGCATTCGATGAACTTAATTTCCATTCGCTTATTGCAAGACATTGGTATTGATTATACTCATCAATACGTTCAGCGCTTTGGTTTCGATGCGCACTCCCTACCACAAAACCTTTCTTTAGCACTCGGAACAAATACAATTACCCCCTTACAGCTCGCATCTGCTTATAGCAGCTTTGCTAATGGTGGTTATCGGGTGATTCCTTTTTATATCGATCGTATCGTCAACGCAAATCACAACATATTGTTTCAGGCCGCACCACCGACGGTGCCAAAATATCGCCAAGGCGATCAACCAGAAGCACAGCGCATTATTAGCGCTCAAAATGCTTATATTATGACCAGCATTATGCAAGACGTCGCTCGTAAGGGAACAGCCAAGCGGACACAAGAGTTAAAACGTCAAGATATCGCGGGCAAAACAGGCACAACCAACGAACAGCAAGATGGCTGGTTTGCAGGCTTTACTCCTGATATTGTCACCACCGTTTGGGTCGGCTTTGATAACCCTCAACCCACAGGGGAGTACAGCAGCAAGCTCGCTTTGCCCATCTGGATAGATTATATGAAAACCGTTATTAATTATTATCCAGAACGACGTTGGCCTCGCCCAGATAATTTAGTCACTTTACGTATAGATCCACAGACCGGCCAACTTGCACAAAGTTGGCAAGAAGATGCTGTGTTCGAAACCTTTAGAAACGAGTATGCTCCAAAAAATTATAGTAATAAGGCAAATAATTATTTGCCCAATGACTCTCAGCAAGATTTATTTTAGTAGCTCATCGCTTTGATTTTCAAAGTAATATAAACTAATTAATAAATTAACGACGGTAGATTATTAAATTAGGATAATAAACTCATGGATGTGATGACTAAAGACGCAATTGCCCATATGCTAGAAGATGCTAGCCAATCGTTTAATCGCAAGAATTTCATTGATTCAAAAAATACATTAAACCAATTAATTAAGCAACATCCCCAAGTCGCTGAAGCTTGGTATCGACTCGCACTGGTGCTTTACAAACAAAATAAATTTTCCAGTGCCATTGAAAATTTACAACATGCCATCAAGCTTGAACCCAACAATTATATTTATCATCATCAACTTGGCTTAAGCTATAAAGCTGCTGGAAAATCACTGGAAGCTTCACACAGTTTATTGCAAGCTATTAGTTTATACCCTCAGGACCGTGCTATTTTAACTACTTTAATCACCGAGCTTAATAGCCTAAGAGCGGCTCACCCAAAACAAACCCTTAAGTTTGTCCGCACATTAAGTCAAATTTTTAAGCAAGACACGGGATTACAGTTAGCAAAAGCAAATCTATTAAAAGGTTTATCTCTCGTTGATCTAATTGCAGAAGATGCCAGCGTACTTGATGATGTTTACCAAGTACTCGATCAAAAAACCATTGACTCACGCCCATTTGCACCACAGGTACAAATTTTAGCGCTATCAACGAATAATTTAGACGATCACCTTAAAGACCTACTTCAACATAAAAGTATTAAAACATTGCCTACAGAAAAAGTTCACTCTGTTATTTCTCATCCATTACTACTTAGGATCCTCACCAGCTTCTCTATTACTCATGAAAATATAGAACGACTTCTGGTCAAAATCAGAAAGTCTTTTCTTTATCATGCAACTCACAAAGAAATTACGATAACTCAAGAAACACTGACATTTTTAAATTGCTTGGGTCAACAAACATGGTTAAATGAATACGTTTATACTGTCGATGCAGATGAGCTTGTTTGGCTTAAGCAGCTTCATAAAATCATCCATTCAACTGAGCTTAGCCCTGTTAATTTTATCCACAACACACTCCTATGGTATTGCTATCACAGTGTTTCTGAAGATGAGGTGACTCTACATAAGAGCTTACAGTATTTAAATGCTCCATTATTACAAGCTATTTTTAATCAGTATCGTTCACTGCAACGTGAAAAAACTCTACAAAAACATTTAAATAAAACAACCAGTATTAAAGATAAAGTCTCTAAGAAAGTCCGCAATCAATATGAGGAATCTCCCTATCCACGCTGGATTTCTGTCGATATTGAACCGGTCAAACGCAGTGTTGGCGCACTTATCCAAGAGCATCTCCCTCATTTTTCACCACCAAAACCACTATTAAAACCCGCACGTGTTCTAATCGCAGGGTGTGGTTCTGGTTATCAAGCCATCAACTTAGCTTCATGCTGTGAGGCCAAAGAGATTATCGCCGTTGATCTAAGTACAGCAAGCCTCAGCTATGCTAAACGCATGGCTGAAGAATTTAATATGACTAATATTCAATTTCAGCATGCCGACCTTCTTGAGCTACACGAAGCAATGGAGCAGCCTTTCGATTATATTTTAGCAAGCGGTGTCCTCCACCACTTGAACGAACCTCTCGCTGGCTGGCAAGTACTCACCAATTTATTAAAACCAAAAGGCGTTATGCTGATTGGCCTATATAGTAAAGCAGGGCGTAAACCAATTATTCAAGCAAGAAAGTACATAAAAGAACAAAGCTTAACCGCAACGCCAGATATTATACGTAAATTGCGTGCTGATATTTTTGAAAATAAAGAGCATCCGCTTGCCAAATTATCTAAATGGCGTGAATTTTTTCACTCTCAGTGAATGCCGTGATCTAATTTTTCATGCCAAAGAGCATCAGTTTACACTGCCACAAATAAAATCAGCCCTAAACAAACTCTCATTGCAGTTTCTTGGCTTTCAAACGGGGGATTTGGCTTTGGGAGATGATAAAAACAAAATGACAGCACCTGAGAGCTATACTGACCTTGACCTATGGACAGAATATGAGAAAAATAATCCAGAGCTATTTTACTGCATGTATAACTTCTTCTGTCAAAAATCTTAATTTTTATTGAAGCAAACTGATTTGAGCTCCTCGTGAGCTCAATTTTGCTTAGTCGCTTGCTTGTTATTTAGCTGATTAAATAACTCTTTATGATAATTTTGTGCCTCTGAGCAACGCGTAAAGCGTTTAATACTCTCAGGCTTTAGGCTGCCATTTTTAAAAACAGCAACTTCAAATAGCAACGGCTGTTGGTCTTTTGCTTGCTTGCTCAAAAAATGAAAAAAACAGTTGAGATTACATAATCATTCGCTTTATCACAATAAATAATATGGCGATTTTCACGCCGCTGCTGCTCAATTAAAAAGTAGTCTTGATAATTAATCAACACAGGTTGATCATGATTATCTAAAACGTAGAGCATCGCCTACCCCTTTTATTATTTATTACAGCTTTAATCTAAGATCTTATTGTTTAAATAACAATGTTTATTCCAGCATAAAAAATAAACATTATATAAACATTAATCAAGAGCACTGATTATAGCCGCAATAATATGCAACCGCCTGGGAAGCCTGCTGCCTTTTATCATAATTAGCAATATAGAGTGATGCCAGTTTTTTATTTTTTATAATTAATACATTTTCAGCATTACGCTTTTGTGCTGAATAAGTAAAATTAAAGCTCCCTGTAACAACGATATCACCATCAATAATGATCACTTTATTGTGAGCAATCGCCGGTTTAGCATCAATCAAAAACTTAATATGATGAGACTTCAATGCCTTAATCACATTATAGCGCTTTTTTAAATTACTCTTATCTAATAATAACTCTACTTTTACACCTCGCTCTTGCGCCTTAATTAAAGCTCGCACAATCGGCCAAGAAGTAAACGAATAGGCTTGTACCCTAATTGAATTTTTGGCCGTATTTATTGTTTTTACAATTAAATGAGTACACTTTCCTCCAGGAGTAAAGCAAACTTGGTACGGTGCATTTTTTAAAATCCCCGCGAAACTTAAACTGGCTGGCATAAAATTAGTCAGCATTATTAAAAAAATAATAAAGGGGGAAAAATAAATAACTGAGCTTGAACATGGTTATTATTTAAAACTTATAAAAAAGGCCGTGATCACGGCCTGAATATTATTAAATTTAGAAGGGGATATTGCCTGGCGTTCTTGGAAATGGAATCACATCCCGAACATTGGCAACACCAGTCACATAGCTAACTAAACGCTCTAAGCCTAAACCAAAGCCGGCATGGGGCACTGTACCATAACGACGCAAATCTAAGTACCAACCTAAATGCTCTTCACTCACACCGACTTCGGCCATGCGTGTTTTTAATACATCTAAACGCTCTTCACGCTGGCTACCACCGATGATTTCACCGACTCCAGGGGCTAAAACATCCATCGCCGCTACGGTTTTATTATCATCGTTTAGGCGCATATAAAAGCTTTTAATACCTTTCGGGTAATTCATGACGGTAACAGGTTTGCCTACTAAATCTTCACATAAATAGCGTTCATGCTCAGAAGCGAGATCAACGCCCCACTCCACTGGGAATTCAAACTTTTTCTTGGCTTTTAATAAATGCTCGATGGCCGTGCTATAGTCCATAATCTCAAAGCTAGACTGGCTAATCGTCTCTAAACGTGAAATCGCTGCTTTATCGACACGCTGAGCGAAAAATGCCATATCATCCGCACATTTTTCTAATAACTCAGCACTAACAAATTTCAACATTCTCTCAGCGAGTGCTGCATTATCATTAAGATCCGCAAAGGCGATTTCAGGTTCGATCATCCAAAATTCAGCTAAGTGACGGCTGGTATTTGAATTTTCAGCACGGAAGGTCGGCCCAAAGGTATAAACTTTAGACATGGCCAAGCAATAGGCTTCAACATTGAGCTGACCTGAAACCGTCAAAAAAGACTCTTGACCAAAAAAGTCTTGCGAGTAATCAATCTCACCTTTGTCCGTGCGTGGTAAGTTCATCATATCCAAGGTGCTTAAGCGGAACATCTCACCCGCGCCTTCACAATCACTTGCCGTAATTAATGGCGTATGCACCCAAGAGAAGCCTTCTTGGTTTAAAAACTGATGAATTGCCTGGGAAACACAGTTACGCACACGCGCCACCGCACCAAATAGATTCGTCCGCGGGCGCAAATGAGCGACTTCGCGTAAATATTCCACGGTATGGCGCTTGGGTGAAACCGGGTAAGATTCTGGATTTTCAACCCAGCCGACAACTTCAATCTGGCTCGCCTGAATCTCGAACGATTGGCCTTTACCGGGTGATTCCACCAGCTCACCGCTTGCAATCACCGCACAGTCTTTGGTCAGTTTGGTAATTTCGTCGTCATAATTATTTAGATTATTTGCAGCAATAACCTGAACCGAATCAAAACAAGAGCCATCATTAATGGCAACGAAAGAAAGACCTGCTTTAGAGTCACGGCGCGTGCGCACCCAACCTTTTACAGTGACAGTATCACCGACTTTAGCAGACCCTGCTAAAATTTCTTTAACACTCATGGTCATAGAGAAAATCCTCAACGAATAAATTGCTGCAAAGGCCGATTATAACAAAACACGTCTTAAATACCCACTCTCCAAGCAAGACAGCCCAGACTAATCAACAAATTCAACAACATAACGTCCTTGTTGATAATCGCGAATATGAGCGATTTGGCGCACCCGACGCATGCCTTTACTGTCCCGCGCTAGGTGCACAACCACATCCAATGTTCTGACAATTAAATTATGGGGAACCACCGGCACCACTTCTTGCAGTAAATCTTCAAGGCGATAGGGCGCATCTTCAGCACTATTAGCATGCAAAGTACATAGGCCACCCGGATGGCCGGTATTCCAAGCTTTCAATAGGTCTAGCGCCGCACCATCGCGAACCTCGCCGATAATAATTCGATCAGGTCGCATTCTCAAAGAGCCTTTGACCAACATACGCATATCCACTTGCTCAGATGTGCGCATAAAGACCACATCTTTTGCATTGGCCTGTAACTCAGGTAAGTCTTCGAGCACTAAAATGCGATCGTCGCTCTCATCTAACTCACGTAGCATGGCATTAACAAAAGTCGTCTTCCCCGAACTCGTTCCACCCGCAATCAAAATATTCTTGCGTTCAGCCAAGGCTTTTAATAAATACTCGCGCTGACCCGCGGTTAATAAACCTTTATCCTGATAGTTCTCAAGAGTAAGCTTTTGTTGAGTTTGCTTACGGATGGCAAAAGTCGGCCCTTCAACAACAGGAGGCAACCAGCCTTGAAAACGTGCATGGGTGACTGGCAGTTCTGTGGCGACTTCTGGGTTTTCTTTATCAGCCACATCATTGCTGCAAGAGGCAACGAGCTTAATAATATTAATGCCACGCTGAGCATCAATCATTGTATCTAAACATACTTTTATACCACCGATACGCTCTACATGCACCGAGCCATCCGGGTTTAACATAATTTCAATGACATTATCATCATTAAGCAAGGCACAGATTTCCTGACCAAATGCCGTGTTGAGCATCTCATAATAGCGCCGCTGTGCGTGGGCATCCTTCATCATAACTGTGTCACCTTTGCAAAAATTTGCTTTTGCTCTATTAATCCAAAATAACGTCCGTCAAACGAATTTGACACACGCAACGCCAAGAGTAAATAATGATTTTTAGCAATAACCTCACAAACTCGCCATTGCGGTAAGGGTTTGCCCGGCGCATAATCCTGCTGAATATAAGCCGTTTTTTTATCATTAATAAACAACCAATCACCACGACGGCAAATAAAGTCTCCTGGCACCCCATACACTTGTTTCATCATACTCATGCTTTGCCCGAGCCAATCATGCTGGATAAGGTAATCTTTTAACTTTTTAGGTGGAGTGAATAAAACAGCTTCACCGTGCTTCAATGGTAACTTAATCGGCGAGGCCCAATACCAACCTATCGGCATGCTCGGTGTTAATTGATGAACTAAACTATAGCCTGTGCTTTTCAAGCCCATCACGATAATAGCTAATAACAGTAAGGCCAATAGCGGATAGAATAGAAACTTATTTCGGCCCATGGTATTTATTATTTTTTTCGACCACATCCTGCAGTGATTTTTTCAAATCTTTAATCGACTCTTGCGACATCCGTGCACTAACATTAGTATTTGCATTTGAGAGTGAAGACTTCATCGCTTTAGCAAATTGACCCGCATTCATGCCCGACACTTGAGTTTGGGTGGATACGGCAACATTCGCTGAACCCGTTTGACCGGGATTAACCGTAGTTGCCGCCTGAATGCTACTTGGCTCACTGCTTCCACCTTGCTGCATATGCGCCGCCGCTGCTACCGCCGATCCGGAGGCTGCCTCAGCCTGCCCTGCCATTGCCGTCACCACAGGTGCCGCAACAGGAGCCGGTTGCGGGCTTGTTACATTGACCTGAGCATTATCGCTATGGAATAAGCTCGTGCTCACTTTGCCGATTGCTCGCACTGCCAATTCAGGCAACCGCCACGCTAAAATGGTAAAGACAAAGGTAATTAAGAAAAAGCCTAAAGGTATAGTAAAGTCAGTGTCTTGTGAGAAAGTCTGCTTACCGATAGTCGACCAAACGCCCACCGCCGTGCCCAATACCAGCATGAGCACTAAAATTCGTATTGCCGCAGAAACCAATTGCTCAATTGCGCGGCTAAGTAAATTACCTGTCGGTTTAAATACGCTAAGTGGGATTAATAATAACGAGACTGCTGCGGTGATATAAAAACCGACGTTGACAAAAATTAATTGCACGGCAATCAACGACAGCATGATCAGGCCACCAAAACCTAAAATTAAATATAAAGTGCTGGCTGCTGAATTAATCGTCCCGTACTGCATCGACACTTTCATCAGACTAATATTCGCATCATAACCATATTTAAAAATCAGCATCGGCTTTGTAAACAACTTAAAGACATGCTTGTCATTGACAGCATGATTACCCAGATAAAGCACAAACTGCATTAAATAATTTAAAATAGGCGTATACCAATAGAGTATTGCCGCGATAAAGCCTATTTTTAACACTTTAATTAACGCACTGCCTAACGCTTCATCCTGCTTAATCGCCCAACTTAAGCCAAAGAAAATAACTTCAAAAACGATAAAGTAAAATAACAATTGCGATGCCGTCGCACCAATTAAGTGAATCGCATCATTGAGCTTTTCGATAAATTGGTTCTGAATCGTATCAAGAATGGCTGGGCTTAAGTTCATTCATTATCCCCAACGCTGTCATAATCATCATTGCCAAACAACTTGCCTTCTTCTTGATCAAAACCACTATTAAAGTTTTGCTGACTGCTCCATTTTTTATAATTACTTTTTGTGAGGGCTTTTATCACCTTTTGTGTTAACTTGGCACGTTCTTGCGTGTTTTTTTCGCTGATTTTGTGTACTGTTGTTAGTCGTATTCGTGTTGGTATTTGTGTCGCCCGTATCGGTATCACCAATATTAGCCCAAGTGATACTCGAACAGGCAAACATTAATACAACACAGAATACTCTTAACACTAAGCACCTCCTCGATACGGCGGAATTGTCATATCCTTACGAGTAAAGACACTAAATAGCGTGCCGATTGGCAAACGTATCGTTGGCTTTAAGCCTAAGCTTCTATCAGCAATTTTACCACCAATTTGCGAAGAGGTTTGCCCTAAAGATTGCGCGGCTGATGTTGAAACGCTTGATGACGTAGAGCTTCCACAACTATACGCGTCACCCGCGCTGGTGTAACATATTTGGTTACTGCTACTATTCGCTCTATTTTCTGCCAAAATCGCTGGAATATTAAAGAGAACGCCAAGTAAGCCAGCTCCGATGATCGCACCCCAATGATTATCAACATCACCAGAAATACCCGATTCACCAATATCGTTCATGCCTGGAGGCGCAGACAGGACAATCGAGGAGCCATCCGGGCGGATCATCCGCGTGAATTTAATCTGCGCACGCTCATCACCGTATTTGACATCAGAGTTGTAAATACCGACTAAAGTGGTGCCTTGTGGAATCAATAAATAACGACCGCTAGCCGTATCATAGACGTTACGCGTCACTCGCGCTCGAATAAGTCCCGGCACATCCGAGTTGATCGCCGTCTGCAAGACCGCAGGAATATAGGTCCCTTCCATGATCATATAAGGCGAATCAGGGTCTTGCATCACATGCTTGCTTTGGGTGTCGTCTTTGGCACTTTGATTTAAGAAGTTAATTTGTTTTTGCGATTGTGATAGCTTACCGCTCTTACCATTTTGAGCAGGTGCATTGCCTTTAGATTGCTGTTGACCTGAGCGACCTTGATTTTGCTGCTGTTGTTGCTGCAAACGTGGCGCACCGCCGGCAAAGAAAATCGCACTTGAAGCGGCTTCTTGGTCCATTTGCGTCATCGGCCGAGCTTGTTGCATAGGTTGCCGCGGACGATTTTTCAAGCGGCTGAGCTGTTCCATTAATTGTTGCTGAGAAGCGCGCAAAGCTTGTAGCTCTTGGCGAATCTCTGGAGGAATCTGATCGACGTATTTTGGTTTTTGGTTACGATCAAGCAGATTATCTATTTTTTTGGCCTGATTATAATTCGGCAATTGGTTGATATTATTACTGGCTCCTTGCGATCCATCGGTTGCTGTTGCGCCAAAGGCTGTAGGCAAGATTAAACTTGCAATCAAGCTTAAGCAAATGCTCTTTTTAAGCGCAATTTTTTTACCGCCCAACCCACTCATCAGGCTTTCTCTTCACGATCAACTTGAATCAACGCTAAGTTATCCGCGAGTTTCGTGCCTAATTGCAGACGAATTTTTGGATACACGCCTTCGATAATAATATATTGACCTTTAACGTGATAATTCACCGAGGTCGCATAGCTTTTATCACCGGTATCGACTTCGACCAATGGCATCTGGCGATTCAAGGTCGTTTTATTGAACTTAATATAAGTTTTCACGCCATCATCAAAGACTAATGTCGGCATAAAGTGACTGGTATCTCCTTGCACCGATTCGGTCTTGTAGTGCGAGAACATATTGGCAATATTAACATCAAGTCCACTGGCACCTCCGCTCGATAGGCTGGTATCTCCTGTTGCGCTATCATCAGTTGATTGGTAGGTTACCACATTTTCATTGGGATATTGCCACTTCACCGCCTGCATATAAGCATCAGGCGTTGAAATCAGCTGAATATGATAGACACGCTGATTGGTCATCACCACCATCGTCGTCTTGAGGCCAGCTTGATTGGGCTTAATCAATAAATGCTCACGTTGATAGGCACCTGAACCACTCACGGTTTTACCAATCTGCCAACGCAAGGTATCCCCTGCCGCCTGCGAGATTAATTTCTCACCGGTTTGAAACTCAATATCCGTCATCTGCCCGGGTGACGCATAAACCACATAGGACGCACCATCCATATATTGATACGTCATGATACTATTGACGAAATCACGGCTGTTTGGATAACGTAAAGCCTCTTTGTTGGCGTATTGAACCGCCGCTTCTTTGCTCTTAAAGGTCTTATCACCAACCTTTTTAGACCCTTACCTTGGCTTTTTAGGTACTTTAACTGACCTGGAACTGGCACCGGAACATATTGAGTGACAACCTTGGTTTTCACTAGATTCTGATTCACCGCCGGCTGAAAATGTACCGGCGCATTGCTGCTTGAATCTTGACCACTTCCCATCGACGCGCAGCTAGATAATGCCAAAGGTAATGCTGCAAAGGTTACGACTTTAAATACCCTTAGTTTCATTAATTTTTCTCCGCCAATGTAAAGTATTGGATATGAATCCCGAGTGGGTTGATTAATATTTCATGCTCTGTCGTCGGCTCAGTTTGACTGACGGTAAAAATACCATGGTAGCGCTTGACTTCAGTCACTTTGCCATTTTGATCATAAGACGTTTGCCGCCAACTTGCCGAATAACTATTTGGAGTAATCTGCTCAACGGACTGCACATCGACTGTTTGTGTCAACTGACCAATATGACGCGTCGGTTGTAGTTTTTGCATCAAGCTATTAAATTGCAAACGCCCTTTACTTGCCGTGAGTTGATAGGCTTCTAATAAGTTATTTTTTAAGATCACCGGATCCAAAGGCAAACTCATGGCTCTGCGCACAAACTTAGCAATAAAGTACTGATATTGTGCATCCGTCGGCCGGTAGGGTTGATTGGTTTTAACCACATTAATCACCTGCCCAGACGAGCCGACTTCAGCGACATAAACCACATTTTTCTTCTGCTGAATCAGCATAATCATGCCAACAAGCAACAAAACACAGGCCAATACACTGGCTAAGGCAATCAGACGCCAATTATTCGCTTGAGCACGTGAAGAGCCTATGCGCTTATCCCATTCTTGAGCCGCTTTTTGATAAGGCGTCACCGCTTCATCATAACGGTAATCTGACTGTTCTTTCTTTAACTTTTTACTCATAGGGTTTCCATTGTTCTAATAAGCTAAGCGCCCACTCTAAGTTACTTTCACGCAAATACTGCTCGACAAAGGCTCGGTATTCATGGTTTTTATAAAGCGCGCGAATCTTTTGCTTCTCTTCAGGACGACTGATTCCAGCAAAGGCCAAGGCAATCGGACCAAGGCTTAAATCGAACATACAGTTGCCTTGTGTCGATTCATAATAATATTGACGTTTGGGCATGGCCGAAGAGAGCATCTGAATTTGTCTGGCATTTAAACCCAACTGTTCATATGCGCTGTAAACACTCGGTTCTAATGCGCGGTTATTTGGCAGGAAAATCCGTGATGGGCAAGACTCTAATAGACTATTGGTGATAGCCGATTCTAAAACATCATCGACCGATTGCGTGGTAAAAATCACGGAAACATTTAATTTACGCAAGGTTTTAAGCCATTCACGAATTTTTGCTTCAAAAATAGGGTGATCTAAGAACAACCACGCTTCATCAAGAATCAATAAGGAAGGCACGCCAGTAAAGCGCTGTTGCAATACATGGAAAATATAATCAAGTACCGGCGGGATAATCGCGGGAGTTTCCATCAACGCTTCTAGATCAAAGCACTGCCAAGTTCCCGTGGTAAATAACTCATGATCCGCATCTAAAATATCACCATACGGGCCGCCTAACGTATAGTGGTCGAGAGCCTGGCGTAATTCATGATCTTGTAATAACGCCTTTAAACCGGTGAGTGTGCGCTGATTTTTAGGAACCGCAGCAAGGCCAACCATCGCCTGCCAAAGCGTATCTTTCACATGAGGGGTGACTTTAATTTTTTCATGCTGCAATAACCCCAATAACCACTCGGTGGCCCAAATGCGCTCAGCTTCATTATCGACATGCGCCAAAGGTTGAAAGACCAAATCTTTATTCTCAGGCTTACCGACTTCATAGTAATGACCGCCGACGCCCAAGGTTGAAGCAAGAAAACTCCCACCCTTATCGAAGATAAAGACCTGAGAATTTTGATAACGGCGAAATTGTAGCGCCATCATGTTGAGTAGTACAGATTTACCCGCCCCCGTTGGTCCTAACACCATCTGGTGGCCCACATCACCAATATGATTAACTAAGCGAAAGGGCGTATTACCACGAGTCCGCGCATGCATCAGTGGTGGCCCATTTAAGTGCTTATTGCCTTCTGGCCCGGCCCAAATCGCCGAAAATGGAATTAAATGGGATAAGTTTAAGGTATGCATCAAAGGTGCACGAATATTGGCATTGGCATGCCCAGGCAATGAAGAAAGCCAGGCTTCTACAGCGTTTAGTGTTTCTAATATTGTTGTAAAGCCCAAGCCATTAACGACACGTTCAACCTCACGAATTTTTTGCGTGACGACCTGTGGATCTTTATCCCATACCGTAATCGTTGCCGTATAATAACCAAAGGCGACATGATCATCTTCTAGCTCTTGAATCGCCTGATCGGCATCACGCGACTTATTAACAGACGCTTGATCAACCATCGCGCTTTCACTTTTGGTCATCATCTCCATCAACATGGTGCCTAAGCCCTTGCGCTTAGCGAACCAACGCTTGCGGTATCCTTTAAGCTCTTTCTCAGCGTCCGTTTTATCCAAAGGTAAAAAGCGCGTTACCCAGCGATATTCAATCGGCAAATGATTGAGCTGATCGAGTAAAGCCGGCGCTGAAGTCGACGGAAAGCCCAAAATCGAAACAGTTCTGAGATGAGACTGGCCAAGTTGTGGCTCTAAGCCTGCGAGCAAGGGAGTATCCGCAAGCACAGCGTCAAGATACACCGGCACGTCGGGTGTTTTAACCGGATGCTCTTTCTCAGAAATACATTGGTGCAAATACGTTAGTGTCTGATCGTCATCCAAGAACGCCGCATCAAACATAAAGTCTTTTAAAATATCAAACAAACGCTCACAAGAAACATTGAAAAAATTCAATTGTGCTTGATAGTTATCTAATTTCTCGGCAGTTTCTAACTGCTGCTTTGCTTGTTTCTGCTGTTTTTTTGCGGCTGAGTTTTTTAGGCTTACTATCCTGACTTTTCTTACCACCCTCTTTTTTAACCATTGCCTCAGATAGCTTATTTGCCGCTTCGCTCGGGGGCATAAACTGCAAGGTTAAATAATAGTGACTTTCAAAGTTTTCATCGTCACGCTTGAACAGTTCATGGCGCTCTAAATCGACGAGCCAACTCACCGGATCTTCAAAGCGATTTTCTTCGCTATAGCGCTGAGCTTGGCTGCGCCTCGCTTCGATATAAATTGCCCAGCCAGAACCTAAGCGCTTTAAGGCATTATTTAAGCGAGCGGTTGTTGCAACCAGCTCGGCATCTGTCGATGACTCAAGATCAGGGCCGCGAAAGCGTAGTGTACGTTGATATGAACCATCTTTATTTAATACAACCCCAGGTGCAATTAAAGCCGCCCAAGGCAATAAGTCAGTAATACGGTCAGGATTTTTTGCGGTATTCTGCAATATTAAACATAACAACTAACGACGTCCCTAAACCCGGTAATAACTCTTTTTACGGATACTGCGTAGAATAACCTGAAAAAAATACGGGTCATTTTTTCGTTAGCACTACAGCAACAATATGAATCAATACATTCGCCGGCAAAGCATAAAGAGTTTGTAGGCCCAAACCAATTGCGCAGCCCAGCGTTAAGTTAATAATCGCAATCTCTCGCGGCACACCAAGCAACAGTAGCGGCTGCGTTAATGATTTGTGTATAGTAACCGAGAACCCAAGTATCGACATTTAAAATACACTACCGCCAGTTACACCAAATAGGCTTGTCACAACACTTGTTGCAGTAAAGGCGATAGATAAGCCAAAGACAATTTGGAAAATCTTGCGCATACCACCACCAGACTCACCAAAGGCGATTCCTAAACCTGCAATAATAATCACAATCACACCCAAAATTTTCGCCACTGGCCCTTGGATAGAAGCCAGTATTTTCTGTAATGGCCCTTCCCACGGCATCGGCGAGCCATCGGTTGTCGTGGCAAAACTTGTATGCATTGTAAATAACAATACACCTACAATCATCGTCACAAACTGACTGAATTTCTTTATGTTTTTTCGAAATTTGTTAACTATCGCCTGTCCCACTTCTCTCTCCTGTCTGTCATTCACACTCAATTCAAAGCATTATAGCGAGATTCTCTTTTTCATACCAGAAGCAGCACGACACGCCGTTTCATACCTCAGTTGAAGTCGCCCTATTGTCAATGATTCAAATTAAGCCACCCTTAAGCTACAACACTTTGCGGCTTATACATAGGAAAATTTATTAAATCTAAGGTCTACTGTTTTAGCTGTGTTTTCCAAGACACGATTTTCACCTTGACAATGCAGTGAAAATTACAGTTGATGAGTTATTTTATGCTCGAATAGTGAAAATAATATAGATAAAATCACTCATTTTCTTAATGATGCATCGCATCATGACTTCGATTCGACACAATGCTGCTTAATTATGCGTGCAATACGATCCAGACCTTCTAGCGACATTGGTTTTTGTAGATAAGTCGCTTGGTATTCTTCAGCAATCGCGACATCCTCTTCATGGTGAGAAGTAGTCAAAACAATAATCGCTAAATTTTTGAAACTCTCATTTGCTCTTAACTGTGCAAGCAATTCACGGCCATCCACCCGGGGTAAATTCAGATCTAAAATCAACAGCTCTGGATTCACAACGTGCTCATAGGGCGCTTGACGATTCAAGTAAGCCAAGGCCGTCTCTCCATGCTCTACCATATCAATACTGAACAAAGTATCAACATGAGACAAGGCATTAATGAGCAAATTTGCATCAGCCACCTCATCTTCAACCAGCAAAATATGATAGCGATGTTGTTTATCAAGAGCCATTCACTCAACCATCCCTCACAGCTTCATCAATAAGTATAGCAATTCATTAATAGCGCTTTAATTAATCTACAAATACTCAATACAGCGACTCCATAACCTTCATTTCTCACTGTACATCTATGGCCAGACAAAGCAGTTTTACAAATTAGAAGTAAAACAAAGCGGCTGCGCGATCACACTCGCTGCTATTTACAACTATTTAATAATATCTTAATGTATTTTAGGTTACTATATATCGCTATAAGGATCATATTTATGGAACACACATTAAACCTTAATACTCAACTGGGCGAATAGGCGTCCAAATGCGTTAGAGCAATACTCTGGCCAAGGCCCTTAAACCTTCTTCCAGAACCTAACATCATCATAACACTTTAATATAGCGGGCAAAGGCAAACTCAGCTCTAGGTAAACTCGAATGAATAAAAAAATTTTAAAAAAGCCATCCGCTTGGATAATCAGCATTGTCGCCCTCGCCATCATTACCGCAGCTGTAAGTTACTACCACCTAAGCAACACCACCAAAGCAACGACGACCGCAGCCAAAGCGACCGCCGTGACAGTGGCCACAGTAAAAACGCAAGCCATTCCTTTGCAGCTCAGTGCAGTAGGCACAGTCATCTCTCCAAGAACCGTCATGCTAAAAGCCCAACAAGCCGGTGTCATTCGCCATATTTACTTTCATAGTGGTGAACAAGTGCATCAGGGCCAGCTACTCTTACAAATCGATAATGCCAAACAAAAAGCAGCACTCGCCGCTGCCCAAGCGAATTTATTTAGCTTAGAGGCCGATTATAAGCGCAATCTGCTAATGGCAAAAAACGATCAAGCCACGGTATCACCCAACACGCTCGACCAAAAATTAGGCGCAGTCAGAGCCGCCAAGGCCAATGTAGCCAAAGCGAAAGAGAACCTGTTAGAAACTCAAGTACGCGCGCCATTTTCAGGTCAAATCAGCGCTTTAGAAGCGGTTAGTAATAGTAGTGATGCGACAGGAGCCGCGCTTAATCAAGATACTCAAATCACCCTCGGCGGTTATTTAGAGGAAGGTGATAATATCGTTGTTTTAACTGAACCTAAAAATATTCTAATTCAGTACCAACTGCCACAAGAATATAGTGCGGATATGGCCGTCGGTCAGCCAGTGCAGATTACCTGTGCACAACAGGCAAGCACTCAAACATTCACCGGTAAAGTCAGCTATATCTCACCGACCTTACTCACTAACAGTCACGCCTACCTTGCGCGCGCAACTGTCCATCTTGCAGCCAATCGCGATACACTCAAGCCGGGCATGACTGTCTTACTCACCCAAACCCTACAACAAGGCCGCCAAACGCTTGCCGTTCCAGGTTTAAGCTTGGTTCCTTCACTCACTGGTTTTAGCGTCTATATGATAGAAAACCACAAAGCCAGAGCCGTTCCTGTCCAAACAGGCAACCGTTACGACACTTGGGTTGCCATTAATCAAGGCGTAAAAGCAGGCGATAAAATCATTGTCAGCGGCCTCAATGACATCCATCCAGGCTCCTTAGTCAAAGTCACTCAGACTCTTTAACATCTTTAACTGTAAGGTTATTTCTCGTGAGACTTCCTGAAATTTGCATCAAGCGCCCCGTACTCTCAGTGGTGATTAGCCTCATATTGATTTTATTAGGTCTATTAGGTTATCAACAGCTCACCTTGCGAGATCAACCCAAAGTCTTTAAGCCTGGCATTGAAATTCGTATCACCGTCCCAGGTAGTAGTCCGCAATACGTTGAACAGAACATTATTATTCCTCTGGAAAATAACTTACAGTCAGTTCCCTACCTGTCCTATACCTATTCAGAGTCAGAGCAAGACTATGCTGAAGTTGATTTGCACTTTAAAAATATTACTCCAGAGCAATTTTTAACCGTACAGTCTCAAGTCCAGCAAGCCGTCAATGCCACAGAACTCCCTGACAATGCCGACACTCCCGTGATTGATTTGCGCGGCAGCAGTGGTGAACAAGCTTTACTCATCGGCGTTTCTGACCCACAAATGGGCCAGCATGAACTTGTAGATTACGTTGCTAATCACGTTGCCAAAAGACTGCAACAAGTCCCGGGTGTCGGCCAGGTGCGCCAAATGTCAACGACTGACGCCCTGCGCATTAACCTATCACCGAACAAGATGGCTTTAAATAATATTACCGTCCAAGAGGTCATCGACTCACTTAAAAAGAATAATACCGCCGCCCAAGCCGGCCAAATTACCAATGCAGACCAGACCATCTCTATTAATCTGGACTCTAGATTGACCAGTATTGACCAATTTAAAAATATTATCGTCAAGCAGCAAGGCACTCACATTACTCATTTAAGCGACATTGCCCATATCGCCATTGATAACACTTCTTATGCCGGCGCTTATACCTTTTATAATGGCATGCAAGGTGTTGCTATCAGCGTTAAAGCCAGCGATGATGCCAACCCGATTGCACTGGGTAAAAGCCTGGAAACAGTCCTAAATCAATTACAAAACCAGCTTTCCCCTGGTATGAAACTGCATATTCTTTGGAATCAATCTAACCTCATCAAACATGCCGTCGATGAAGTTTTTAGAACCATTATAGAGTCAGTTATTCTCGTTGCCCTCGTCACCTTGCTTTTTTTAGGCAGCTGGCGCTTTGCCATGATCCCGATTATAACCATCCCTGTGTGCATTATTTCCGCCTTTTCGATCATGTGGTTGCTCGGCTTTAGTATTAATTTAATGACCTTGCTTGCCTTAGTGTTAGCAATTGGTTTAGTGATCGATGATGCGATTGTCGTCTTAGAAAATAGCCATCGCCATGTTGAGCTGGGTGAACACCCCATGACCGCGACGATTAAAAGCATGAAGCAAATCGTTTTTCCGGTCATCGGCATGACAATTTCTATCATTGCCGTCTATATACCCACTGCCTTTTTAAGCGGTAAAACTGCGGTTTATTTCCAACAATTTGCCTTTACTCTTGCCGGTGCTACATTAATCTCAGGGATTATTGCCTTAACACTCACACCGATGATGTGCGCACGCCTATTAAAACCCAGCACACCTGGTGGCTATAGCGATAAACTCGAACATGTATTTTCAGCGCTCATGCAGTTTTACAAAAAAATACTGGGCGGGGTCATCTCGCGGCGCTGGCTACCGATTAGCCTATTTATCATTTTACTCGGCTCAGGCATTGCTATTTTCCGTTATTTACCCAGTACGATGATCCCCGATGAGTATGCCGGTTATGTCTTTATCGGTATTCAAGCTCCTGACTCTGCCAGTGTCGCTTATACCGAACGTGCCGCAAAACCCATTATTACTAAAATTGCTAAAATGCCAGAAGTTGAGGCGATTATGTCTTTTGCCGGTGGCACCGGTAACTCAGGCGACTTTGGCTTTAATTTTGCAAAATTAAAACCGGCTTATGCGAGCAGCTAAAAAAAATGCTGAGGTTGCGACCAAAATTAGTTCAATGTTCAAGCATCTAACGAATGTGAAGGTCTTTGCTTCACCCATTAATGTCATGGGCCATGATAGCGGTGACTCCCCGGGTGAAATCGATTTTTTTGTCACCGGCTATGCCAACTACAATCAGATTGTTACCGCCAGTAGCGAGCTAGAAAAAGCATTGAAAAAATTACCAATGTTCCAAGAGGTCAGCAATAATAGCCGCTACTCTAACCAACAATATACGATTAAAATAAAACGCCAACTTGCCAGTGAGCTCGGTATTTCTATAGACACAATTAATACTGCAATTAGCACTTATCTAGGTGGTTATAAATTCTCTGATGGCTATCAATTTGACGGCGTTGAATATCCACTTTATTTACAACTCGCTAAAAATAAACTCCATGACTTAAATATTCTAAAGGATATTTTCTTAACCAATAGTCAGGGCAGCTCAATTGCTTTAAATCGTTTGGTAAATGTTAGCTATACCACCAGCTTACCCAAATACGTTCATATTAATTCCATCCGTGCTGGAGAAATGTCAGTCGTCCCCAATAGCGGCTACACCAGCGGCCAGGTAGTTAATCAATTAGAAGCAACCGCCAAGCAAGTCTTACCGACCGGTATGAGCTTGCAATATGATCAACAAACCCGTGAGATGATAGCAGGCAATAGCACGATGATTTTAGTGTTCAGTCTCGGCCTGATATTTATTTACCTGGTTTTAGCCGCTTTATTTGAAAGCTTTATTGACCCACTCATTATTTTATTGACTGTACCCCTTTGCATCGTCGGCGCGCTTGCAGTATTAAAACTCATTGGTGGTTCTTTAAATATTTACACCTCCATCGGCCTCGTCACCTTAATCGGCCTGGTTGCCAAACATGGCGTGTTAATTACCCACTTTGCCAATGAATTACGTGAACAAGGTCAGAGTATAAAACAAGCGGTGATAGAAGCGGCGAGTGTGCGCTTGCGCCCTATTTTAATGACAACAGCAACGATGGTGTTAGGTGCAGTCCCCTTGATACTCTCTGGCGGCGTTGGCTCAAATAGTCGGACCCAACTCGGTACAGTCATTATTGCCGGCTTAATCATCGGCACGATTTTTTCCCTATTCGTTGTCCCAGTGGCCTATATGCTCTTTGCTGCATTAAAACCTAAAAAATCAAAGACAGTAATAAATCCAAATCACACTGAGGCCATTATAGAATAATAACTAGAAGCGATTAATTAAGTTAACTCTGACGCCGATCTAAGCTTCGATAAGATAAACTCTCTTGAATATGATTGAGTTTAATCTCACGGCTTTGCTCAAGGTCGGCAATTGTTCTAGCAACTTTTAATAAGCGATGATAAACCCGTGCGGAGAGGCCAAACTTTTCTATTGCTCGCGTTAGTAAGTTAGACTCTTGTTGCCCCAGCGCACAAAACTCATCGATTTGCCGTGGCATTAAACCTGAATTTGGGCACTGCTGACGTTTTAATTGCAAATTGCGGGCATTTTCCACACGCTCACGTATTAGTGCACTATTTTCAGACACCTGGCTACTCTTCAATTCATTTTGCAATAATCGAGGCACTTCAATTTGCAGGTCAATACGCTCTAATAAAGGCCCAGAGAGTTTATTTAAATAACGCTTTACTTGCAATTGAGAACAACGACAGCTCTGCTCTTGCGAACCCAAATGCCCACAAGGGCACGGATTCATCGCCGCAATCAGTTGAAAAGAGGCTGGAAACGACGCACGATGACTGGCACGAATAATGTCCACTTGCCCCGACTCTAACGGCTCTCGCAATACTTCTAGCACTTTACGATCAAATTCAGGCAATTCATCTAAAAATAATACACCATGATGGGCACGCGATATTTCACCGGGTTTTGGCACCGAGCCACCGCCAACCATGGCAATACTCGACGCGGTATGATGGGGGCTGGCGAACTTTGGAATATACCAACATGATAGATTAATTTCAGAGCTAGTTAAACTATGTACAGCGGCCGACTCTAACGCCTCTTGATTCGACAACGGCGGCAAAATCCCAGGCAAACGTGAGGCTAACATGGTTTTTCCTGTCCCCGGCGGACCAACGAACAATAAGTGATGGCGACCTGCCGCTGCAATTTCCAAAGCACGTTTCGCATGAGCCTGACCTTTAACATCAGCCATATCCAGATAATTTTCTTGTAATTTATTTACTTTGAAATTAGCTTGCTCTAAATCCCCTTCACCCTTTAAAAAAGCACTAATATTTGCCAGGCTATTTGCCTTATAGACACATAAGCCATCGACCAAAGCTGCTAAATTAGCATTTTCATTGGCAATAATGAGTTTACGCTCTGCTTTTTTAACCGCCGTCGCACTGGTCAACGCACCAGTGACAGAACGCACCTGACCTGACAAAGCAAGTTCACCGATGAACTCATAAAGGTTTAAAATGTCCGCATCTATTTGCCCAGAAGAGGCTAAAATACCGATAGCAATGGCTAAATCAAAACGTCCTCCATCTTTAGGTAAATCGGCAGGAGCAAGGTTTACCGTAATGCGTCGCTGGGGAAAATTAAAGCCCGAGTTTTGAATGGCGCTACGCACCCGCTCACGGCTTTCTTTAACCGCCGCATCCGGTAGACCAACAATGGTAAAGCCAGGCAAGCCATTGGAAATATGAACTTCAACGGTAACTTGTGGCGCATCTACCCCCACCTGAGCACGTGAGTAAACAATTGCTAATTTCATGCATCCCTGCCTTGTTTTATTATTTAAACCTAAAAATATAGAGTCATACCTATACAATCGATTTGTCTTAAAAAGAAAGTTACTTACTGTCTTTTTTCTGTAGCTGCGCTTCTAAATCATCAACACGCTTTTCTAGTGCCTCGACCATTAAACGGGTTTTAGTCAATACAGCCGATTGGATGTCAAACTCTTCACGCGTAACTAAATCCATCTTTTGAAAAGAAGACTGTAAAACCGTTTTCATATTCCGTTCAATATCTTCTTGCACATTTTTAATGCCACTTGGCATCGCTTCTGTGATTTTTTTTGCCATATCATCAAACAACTTAGGATCAAACATTATGCTCTCCGCTCTCTAAATTCATTTTATACTTACCTTATTTGACCTCAACTTCCATCAAAAGACAAACACTCATTGTATTTAATAGTGCTTTAAAGGATACTAGCAGCCAAAAGGGAGGGTAAATTATGAAACTTATTACAGCTATCATCAAGCCATTTAAACTCGATGAAGTCAGAGAAGCCTTAGATCAAACCGGTATTTCTGGAATGACGGTGACCGAAGTCAAGGGCTTTGGCCGCCAAAAAGGCCATACTGAACTTTACCGCGGCGCTGAGTATGTCGTTGATTTTATGCCTAAAGTAAAAATAGAAATCGCAATCAGTAGCGATATGGCAGAAGCGGTTATCAATACCATACTCAAACACGCTTACAGCGGCAAGATGGGCGATGGTAAAATATTCGTACAACCTCTCGAGCAAGTGATCCGCATTCGTAGCCAAGAAATGGATCACGACGCCCTACAGTAATTATTAAGCATTTAAGATTAAATAACAGCGGAGAATGCCGTGGCTTGGTCGATCAAACAGTCTAAAGAACTCTACAATATCTCTGAATGGGGCGATGGTTACTTTAATATCGATGATAGGGGCCAGCTCATTGTTCGCCCACAAGGCAGCCACAGCAAAGCCTCCATTTGTCTAGATGACCTTGTTAATACACTCGCTAAAAAAGGTGAGAAACTACCACTGCTCATCCGCTTCACCAACATTCTTCGCCATCGTGCCCAGCAATTAGCGAAAGCCTTTAACACCGCTATTCAAAACTGTGACTATCAAGGAAACTACACCCCCGTTTACCCGATTAAAGTCAATCAACAGCGCGCTGTTGTCGAATCTTTACTCTCCGCTCATAAAACCACAGTTGGCCTTGAAGCCGGTAGTAAACCTGAACTGATGGCAATCATTGCGCTGGCCGGTAAAAATTCAATCATCGTCTGCAATGGCTATAAGGACCGTGCCTATATTCGCTTGGCTTTAATCTCACAAAAACTAGGCAATGATACCTTTATTGTCATCGAAAAAATCTCTGAGCTTGCCCTTATTCTTGATGAAGCCAAAAAACTCGATATCACTCCCAATATCGGCGTGCGCATTCGCTTAGCCTCCCTCGGCAAAGGCAAGTGGCAAAATACCGGTGGCGAAAAGGCGAAATTTGGCCTTTATGCTGGGCAAGTCATTGAGCTGATTAATACCCTTAAAAAACATAAAAAATTAGATTGCTTGCGTTTATTGCACTGTCACCTTGGCTCACAGCTTGCCAATATTCGTGATATTCAACGAGGAGTAAACGAATTAACCCGCATTTATATCGAGCTAAAGCAACTTCATGCACCTTTAAATTATGTCGATTTAGGTGGTGGCTTAGGTATCGATTATGAAGGCACGGGTTCACGTAGTTTTTGCTCAATGAATTACAGCTTAGATGAATATGCTAGTAATATTGTTAATACTTTTAAAATTAACTGCAACCAAGCCAATATCACCGAACCCCATTTAATTACTGAATCCGGCCGCGCGCTAACCGCTCATCATGCCGTCTTGGTCACTAATATTATCGATTGTGAAAAGCCTGTCGGCACAGAGCCTGCTCCTGCACTAAAAAATCAAGACCATGAAATTTTACACCAACTCGCCGATTCGCAAAAAAATATTACCACTCGCAATGCCATTGAGCGTTTTCATGATGCCGCTTATGCTTTAGGTGAAGCTCAATCCATGTTTAATCATGGTATTTTAAATTTACAGCAACGCGCTCAAGCTGAACATCTCTACTCATCTATTTGCTTAACAATAAAAAACTGCTTAAATCCAAGCCATCGTGGCCATCGTGAGTTACTTGATGATTTAAACGAGCGTTTAGCCGATAAGGTTTTCTGCAATCTGTCTATTTTCCAATCTCTACCTGACATTTGGGCGATTGATCAAATTTTCCCTATCATGCCAACTTCAAGATTAAATGAAGAGCCCACACGACGAGGCATATTACAAGATATCACCTGTGATTCTGACGGCACTATTAAGCAATATGTCGATGGTTTTGGTCTCGAATCCAGCTTGCCTTTGCCTGCTGATAATCCAGGCAAACCCTATAACCTCGCTATTTTCCTGGTCGGTGCCTATCAAGAAACCCTAGGCGATTTGCATAATCTATTCGGTGATACTAATGCGGTACATGTCGAAGTCAATACTGATGGCAGCATAGAAATTTGTGAAACACTAAAAGGCGATACCATTGCCGATGTGTTAAGCTATGTCCAATTTAACCCCAAAAATTTAACAGAAGCTTATTTAACCAAAATAAAAAACAGCACATTAAACGAAACAGAGAAGCATCAATATTTTGGTGAATTAATTGCCCATTTTGAGAGTTCGACTTATTTGGTGCCAGATAACTCTAAATCTTAATCATTAATTAGAAGGCTAGCATTGGCCTTCTATAGACTATGAGTTGACTTTATAGTTATTTATCACATACATTCAAACCACCTACTTACACCCAAATGCACTGGTATTTTCGAACAGGATCATTGCCAAATGTTTTTTTAACAGCAAATAAAGTTTTGTTCATACCACTACACTTCAGCCCTATAATTTTATTAAATATTAGTTTACTGCTTACCCTTACAGGTTTGTTAATTTTATCAACCAGTGATAGAAATAGAATAGAAACGAAAACTTGCGTGTTAGGAAATTGGCCCTAACAAGAGCCAATTACCTCAACTTAAAAAATAAAAATTAAATATTTTTAATAATTCTATTTTAAAAAGTATAAGAAAATGACATGCTATAGTTGTCGATACGCTCTATAGGCTTATTAGAAAAATCATGTGTCCAGTCCAAGCCTATAGTATATTTTCGTGCAATTATAAAGTCAGCACCTAAACCGATTTGTGGCAACAACTTATGAGCACTTGTAGATGTATTCAAAGACGATTCATCATAATATTCAACTGTATTTTTTTCGACTCACCCAATCCACACCAAGTCGAGCATAAGGCGAAAACCAATAAGCTACTGGATAAGATAATTTAGCAGACAATCCTAAGCCATAAACATGCTCTGATGATTTGCCCACTCCGGAAATTTCAGTATCATCATCATAATAGTCAGCATAGCTCCCTTCTAAGGCAATATAAGGGTTAAACTTATAACCAACAAATAGCTTAGCACTCGTTTTGAAAACAGAAGCTAATGCATCCCCTATCGCTTGCCCCAAAGGATCATTACCTATCACTTCGTTATAATTTGTATGGGTGTTCGCCTTACCAAAACCTATGCCTAGATACAAGCCACTCTTCGGCAGTTCACTCTTGGGTTGATTTTGCGCATATGCAGAGCTTAATAACCCCGCAGCCAATAAACATAACACTATTTTTTTCATAACAAATTTCACCTAATCTCAATAATATCAACCAACTAGAGATAAACATTAAACCCCAAAACTCTTTAAATTTAAAGATTTTTTACTTTATCAACAGAGGCTGGCTCAGTCTCAATAAATGCTTTTGAATCCTGCAAAGCCAACCACCCATCCTCATACCCACTAAATTTGCAGCTAAAAATATAAGAAAAATTTTGATCAATTAACGACAATATATTAAAAAAATCCTCTAAATCCAACTGCATTACTTCTTGCTTATTAAATGCACACAACTCTCGTACAACTGTATAGTAAAAGTCAGATCTGCTATTTTCTCTAGAAAAATTTAGAAAGTGGCTTACATTAGGTCGGCAAATACTTACCTCACCCAGAGTTCTGCCTGCAATTTTCTTAGGGTAAATTAATTTATAGTCCACAGCAACATCGATTATTCTCTATCAAATAAGATGGCAAAGCATTATATCGACTAAATATTATAAGTTTATTAAAAAGAAAAAATAAAGCCCGCAATCACGGGCTTTATTCATAATCAACTTTAAGTTATAACTTAGAAGTTATAGCTAATACCAAATGTTAGCATATTAACTGAAGCGACTGATGTCATATTATCTTCCGTATTCCCTGTATCAGTCCATGCGTGAGGCTTACTACCAAAGATATGGCTCACCGTTAGATTTAAACCTAAGCCATTTGCAAATTGATAACCGCCACCAATAGCTACTTCTGGCAACAATTTATTCTCTGATTTACTGAATGGTGTAGCGCTAAGACCCCCATCAGCCACAGAAATTTCAGTTTTCTGGTGCACATAGGCAACACCTGCTTTACCAAAAATGTTCCAGTTCGGCGTGAAGTTATATTGAGCAACACCTAGAAGATCAACATTGTAACCTGAGTATTTCAATTCCTCTGATGCACTTCCTGAGCTGATTTTATATGTATTGTTTGCATAGCTAGCAAAGCCCATTTCTACACCATAGTTAAACGGCCCTTGCCCCCAAAGATAGCCTGCATCAATACGGCCAGCTAAACCGCCTCGTTCCTCTTTATCAGATGTATTTGCAGGCAATTTGTTTGTATCCCACTTCGGCGTGTCCATTCCACCAAGACCAAGGTTAAGACCTACATACGCACCCGGTTTTGCGATGGCTGCACCTGAAACTAAAGCAGTAGCAACTGCTGTTGCGATCAATATTTTTTTCATTTTAAAACCTTTTTTAACACACAATAAAAGACTCACCCAAACTGTTAAATTTAAGTAAATTTTTTGAATTTTTAATTATAGAAATTCCTTGAATTTCTCTACTGGCGGCGATATTAATACAAAATATAAAAGCTGTAAAGCCTAAAACATTACCTTTACTTAAAATAAATATTTTTACTATATTCTCAGAATAATAAGCTAATTAAGGCCGGTTAAGCCGCATAAAAACCTTAAGGAAAGATTAAAATCGATAGCGTAAAGTTGCAGCCAAGCTGTTGACCCCAACCGAGTCACCAGTAAAGCCAGCTCCACCAACCTGATCACCAAAAATATGGCGATAAGACAAACCTGCCGAAAGACCTTTCTTAAAGCGATAATAAAAACCAACTTCTGCAATAGGCCGAAAAGATGAATAAGTCCCTGCTGTAGTGGGAAAATTTAATTTTTGACCAGCAATAATGATAGGCTTATCCAAGGTGAAGCTATTCCATTCATAAGCAACACCTCCTCCAAATTCTAGGCGGATATTTTTATAAAGACGATAATGAACGATGGCCATTAAATGGACGGCTTGTGTTGTTAATTTGTCGTCAAATTGCGTCCCCACATCATCAGTATCTTCGATATTTAACTTGCCATAAAAGGCATAACCAAATTTATACCCCACATTAACAAAATGTGTAATTTCAATGAGTTGACTTAGGTCAGCGCCCACACCGGCATGGACTTGAGTAAAGCTAACAGCGCTTTTTTCAGGCAATGATTCATTAAGATAAGAAGACATTGCATTAATATCTAAACGGATTTGGCTATAAGCCATTGTAATTCCAGACAATAAAATGGCTGGAATAAATATTAACTTCATCTAGCATAATGCGTCAAAAAACAGTGGTTCTTGGCATGCTGCAAAAAGCATGCACAAGAAGAGCATTAAAGTAGAAAAAATTACCAGTGATTACGTAACTCTCTTAGCGCTAAGAAAACTTCTTTTGGACTTTCGACGAGCTGATTAACATCCTGTTTTAATTGACTAATTAAAGCCTGACTGTGAACTCGCAAAAATGGGTTCACTTTCTTCTCAAGCTTAATATTAGTGACCATCCGAGTATCCGGCGTTTGCTTTGAAACCTGCTCTAAAAGCTCTTTAGCTTCCTTATTATGCGGCTCACGCGACAGTGCAAAACCTAAATTATTTTCAATATAGTCATGTCCTGGATAAATCTTAGTTTCATCCGGCAAATCAAATAAGTGGTCAATCACCGTGTGATATAAAGCCCCCGCATCTCCACCATTATGACAATTGCCAACACCGGCATTAAACAGCGTATCACCACAAAAAAGCACAGGCTCAGGGTCTTTAGCATACAAACACAAGTGTGCCATCGTATGACCCAATGTCGTTAATACTTCAAACTTCACCGTCTCACCAACATGGATAATATCGCCCTGATCTACAAAAGTATCAACTTCCTTAATTTTCCCAGACGCATTTTTATGTGCAAGTAACTTAGCTCCAGTTTTTGCAATTAGCTCTTTATTGCCACGTATATGGTCCCCATGCTCATGGGTGCTGATAATTTGCTTAATTGTCCAACCTTTTTCTTCAGCACGTTTTAAAACGATATCGGCATCAAAAGGGTCAATCGCTATCGCTTCAGCTGTTTTTTCACAGGCAATAATATGGTTAAAATTAGATAACGGCGGATTATTTAAATAAATGCGTTCAATTAACATAACTCGTCTTTAAACCTCCCATCACTGGCTTTTATAATACGCAAATAGCGAACCAACTCCATAAGATCATCAATTTCCACAAGCGGTAACGGATAATCACCACGACTTATTTTCTTTTCATTAAACCAACAAAAATCCATTCCTACATTTAATGCCGCTTGATAATCACTAGTTAATGAATCACCAATCAGCAAGCAGTGCTTTGGCTCAACATTAAGCTCATTAAATATCGGCTGAAAGATTTTCTGATTAGGCTTAGATACACCCAGCTCATCAGAAAGAACAACAGGTTTGAACACATCAGTTAAGCCTAAAGCATGCAACTTTGCTTGTTGATCTTTAAGAGTACCATTGCTTAACAACGCACAATCAAACTGTTTAGTAAGTAAGGCTATCGCCTGCTCAGCGCCTTGGCACCATGCGCGCTGAGTGCAGCTTACACGACGATAAGATTCCACTAAATCATCAACCGAAACTTGTGTTGCAAACTCTGCTTTTATAGCCGCAAAACGTAGCGCACTGAGTTGACCTACACTTATCTTTCCTGCCTCAACCTGTTGCCAGTATGAGCGATTGATAACAGCATAGCGTTCTTTAAAAAAACTATAATCATCAAGTTCAGGAAAATATTCGGCATAAAGCATCTCTAATGCCACGCTTTGCCCATAAGCAAAATTATAAAGAGTATCATCCAAGTCAAAAATCAAACATCGATATTGTTTCATCTTCATATCCTCTTTGAAAGTACTTCGCTATTATTTCTTGCTGTAACGATAAGGTAAATACTGTGGCTCCCACACTAAATTATCATATAGCTTGGCAGGATCATCTGTATGTGCAGCAACACCTTCTTGTTGAGCCACCTTAATCACAGCAATGGCAATCTCACGACTTACCGCACGCGCTTCACGTAACTCTGGCAACAATGCCGCTTCTGGGTCAGCATGCACAGGGGCTAGCTCACTTAATACCTCAGTTGCCGCCCACAACATCTCATCAGTCAAACATGAGGCACCTGCCGCAATAACACCCATGCCAATACCTGGGAATACAAACGCATTATTACATTGAGCAATACGCACTAATTTATCATTAAAGTGGACACGACTAAACGGACTGCCGGTTGCAACAAGAGCCTTACCCTCGGTCCATTCTAGTAAGTCGCGTGGATGAGCTTCAGCACGTGCCGTTGGGTTAGATAACGGAAATATAATTGGGCGCGCAACATTAGCAGCCATATCCTGGACAATTTCCTTAGAAAACGCCCGACCCACAGTTGAGCTTCCTATTAAAATCGTCGGCTTCACCTTTGCAACCACTTCAGCCAAACCAATTCCAGCCGCACTCGCTTGACCTGTCCAACCCATCACATCCTGGTTGGTCCGTGCATAAGGCGCTTGGAAATCCTGTAAGCCTTCACTGTCTTCAAGCAATAACCCACTACGATCAATCAACCAAAAGCGTTTATACGCCTCTTCTCGGCTTAAGCCATAATGGCACATCGCATCACAAATTTGATCAGCAATTCCGGCACCTGCGGTCCCAGCACCAAAAATAACAACACGGTGATCGACAAAATCAGTCCCTGAGGCTTTTACTGCGGCCAATAATGCGGCTAGAGTCACGACCCCCGTGCCTTGCATATCATCATTAAACGTGCAAATTTCCTGACGATAACGCTCTAAATTACGACGCGCATTATCACGACCAAAGTCTTCCCAATGCAAAAATTGCTTTTGGAAACTTTTTGCGTATTGCTTCAACAAATAAGCCGACAAACTCATCATATTGTTTACGTGTTAAACGCTCATGACGCCAACCCAAATAAAAAGGATCATCCAAAAGCGCACGATTATTGGTGCCGCAATCTAAATAAATTGGTACGCCTCGACTTGGATGAAAGCCTCCACATAAGGTATAAACCATTAGTTTTGCGACTGGAATTTCTATACCGCCAATTCCCTGATCACCAATTCCTAGAATTCCTTCTGCATCACTAACAACAACAAGATCGACTTCCGGATTAGTGCGATTATCTAAAATTTCTTCAATACGGTGGCGATCTTCATAGCTAATAAACAGGCCACGAGGACGACGAAACTCACGGCTATATTCCTCTACAGCATCTCCCACAGTTGGCGTGTAAATCACCGGCAACATACTGTGCATATGCTGGCTGACCAATTTATAAAATAAAGTTTCACTAATTTCATGGAGATTTCTTAAGTAAATACTCTTTTCAAGTGCTGTTCCAAAACGCTGAAACTGCAAATAACAACGCTCAACTTGCTCGTCAATTGTTTCTACCCGTTGCGGTAACTTTCCACATAAGCCAAATGCTTTTCGCTCTTCTTCGGTAAATGCCGTCCCTTTATTGAGCTGTGGCATTGTTAATAACGACTTTCCTTTGATCGATGTCTTAATATAATTTTCACCAGTTTTTTCATCGGTAAAATGGCCAAATCGCGCATTCTCTTTCATCAGCTGATCCTTTATTTGATTAATTATTTATTATGGTATTTTGGGCTTAAATTTTTAACCGCATTCACTAATACTTTAACATTCTCTGGGTCGATATCAGGGTAAATGCCATGCCCTAAATTAAAGACATGCCCCGACCCTTGACCAAATTCACCCAACACTCGCTCAACCTCGCTATTGATCACATCAGCAGTACCATATAAAACTGCCGGATCAATATTCCCTTGTAAGGCCACTTTTTCACCCACCTGACAACGTGCTTCTTGCAAGCTTGTTGTCCAATCTAAACCGATGCCTGCACAGCCGCTCTCTGCAATCTCTTTTAGGCATTTACCACTGTTTTTAGAAAATAAAACAACGGGGACTTCAGCATTAAAACGCTTTAATTCTCTTACTGTTTCTGCCATATATGGCAGTGAAAATTCTAAATAGTCTTGTGGAGACAGCAAACTGGCCCAAGTATCAAAAATCATCACCACTTGTGCACCCGCACTGATCTGTGCTTTTAGATACTCAGTGACCGATGCACTTAAAATTTTCAATAACTTATGCATTAAAACTGGATCTTGATAGCGCATTCTACGCACAATACTAAAAGTTTTGCTGCCTGAACCTTCAACCATATAGCTCGCCAGTGTCCACGGACTCCCGGAAAAACCGATTAAAGGTACACGCCCATGCAATTCTTGACGGATTAACCGTACCGCATTCATCACATAGGCCAGGCTATCCTCAGGGTCAGGAACCACTAGCTTTTCAACATCGGCCGCACAACGAATCGGTCGTTCAAAGACAGGGCCTTCACCGCCGACAAATTTTAGCCCCAAGCCCATCGCATCGGGAATCGTTAAAATATCCGAAAATAAAATCGCAGCATCCAAACCAAAACGATCGATGGGCTGCAAAGTGACTTCACATGCCTTTTCGGCATCTTGGCATAATGCCATAAAGTGGCCTGCTTGCTCACGTACCTGCCGATACTCGGGCAAATAACGACCCGCTTGGCGCATCAACCAAACTGGCGTTCGCTCTACCGGTTTCTTTTGTAGTGTGCGAATTAATAAGTCATTTTGCAACATTGTTTCTTATCCCCATCTGGTTTACCGCACAATTATACCTGATGTCGACAAGACGGCATACCTCGACCACAATATAATGCTAGACAAGTACAATAGATTTTGTTAACTTCGAAAAAGCTCTTATATTTATAGATTAGATTTAGCTCAAAACCTTATGTCATATTCAGTGCTCAGCCTCAAATACAGTTATCTTGATTATCGCCGTTTCCCTGCGGGGATGTAAGCTGCTCTCCACTTCATCACCAACATCTATTCAGTTAATAAATTTATTAATAAATCAGGTAGTTCACCATGAAAAATACACTCGGGAGCATTTTAATCATTGCCGGCACTGCAATCGGTGGTGGTATGCTTGCCCTCCCTCTCGCTTCAGCAGGACCTGGCTTTAGCAACTCTATTATTACGCTCGCCATCATATGGCTTGGTTTACTCGCCTCAGCTTTAGTCTTACTCGAGGCAGTGCTCGCCTTTCCTAAAGGGACAAACTTCAGCACGATTGCACGCTTAACCTTAGGCTTGCCTGGGCAAATTGCCATGTGGGTTTCTATGCTAATGTTACTCTACGCCTTAGATGCTGCCTATATTTCCGGAGGTTCATCACTGATTGTTGCCGCCTTAAGCCAAGCGGCAGGTATTCATGTCTCACCCCACTTAAGCGCGTGCTTATTTTTAATCGTCCTCGGTGGCATTGTTTGGTATAGCACACGCGCTGTTGATCGAGTCAACACCATATTATTTAGCTTAAAAGGTATTGCCTTTATCCTCTTACTCAGCCTGTTCGCCCCCCATGTCAACATTGAGCAACTCTTTGGTGCAGGAAACTCACATTACTTGCTTTATGCGATTCCAATCTTCTTCACTTCTTTTGGATTTCATCCAGTCATCCCATCAATTGCATCTTATAACAATTTAGACCCTAAACGCTGCCGCCGCATTATTCTGATTGGCGGTACTTTGCCTTTAATCATTTATCTTGTTTGGGAAATTTCAACGCTAGGCATCATTCCACGCACCGGCGCTAACAGCTTCTTTAATATATTAAGCCAACACGGCTCAGTGGGCGAGATGATGATCACTTTTGATCATGTACTTAACAGCAAACTCACAACACTCGCTGCCAATGCCTTTTCTGATATTGCGGTGACAACATCATTTCTAGGTGTTTCATTAGCTTTATTTGATTTTATCGCTGATGCGACCAAGCGTCCTAATACCACCAAAGGCCGTAGCCAAACCGCATTAATGGCTTTCTTGCCTCCACTGGCTTTCGCCTTATTCTACCCCAACGGCTTTATTTTAGCTTTATCCAATGCCGCGATTGTCTTTGCTATTACCTTAGCAGTCCCTGTACTCAGTGCATGGCGCTTACGTGCAACTGGAAAAAGTGGTGCTTATAAAGTTGCTGGAGGGTCAGCGCTCTTTATTATTTTACTCGCTTACTACCTGGTTATTTGTGTTATCCAAGTTGGTAGTGACCTTGGCATGCTCGCCCAATTTGGTAGCTAATCATGTCAACTATTAAATAGTCTTTAAGATAAAAAATAGCGACAAAAGTCGCTATTTTTAACTTTCCTGGCCAAACTCAAAACTTATTTGCTGAACGCGCTCTTTAGCTGCGCGTAGAGTATTTTCAAACATTTTAGCAATACCTTCTTGCTCTAGCACTTTCACTCCCTCAGCTGTTGCCCCGCCTTTACTCATCACACGCTGGCGTAAACGATCTACACCCTCATCACTTTCTAAGGCCATGCGTGCCGCCCCTAAAGTTGTTTGTATTGCCAACAAATTCGCCGACTTTTCTTCTAAACCTATTTTAACCCCAGCTTTTGCCATTGCCTCTATCACTAAAAAAATATAAGCCGGCCCACAGCCTGATAATGAAAGCAAAGCATCAAACTCAGCTTCTGAGCTCACCCAAACCGCTAGACCCACCGCACGCATGAGTGATTCAGCATCTTCACGCTGCTGCTCGGTGATATTTTCACCGGCATATAAGCCTGTTACACCACTGCGGATCAATGCTGGTGTATTTGGCATCGCTCGAATCACCGGCACTTGCGCCCCGAACCAGCTTTGTAAAGCCTGCATGGGGATCCCTGTTGCTACAGAAACCACTAAACTTTCTTTTTGCCGGATTAATTCCGCATATTCTTTAACAACAACTTTTAACCCTTGTGGTTTAACTGATAATACAACTATTTCTACTTGGTCAATCACTTGATTAATACCAGTTACCGCGTGAATAGCAAACTGCTCTATTAATAATTCGCATTTATCAACATTACGATCTGCCACCCAAATATTTTTAGCCGGATAACCATCAGCAATCAAACCTGCAACCAAGCTGCGCGTCATATTACCGCCACCAATAAACCCAATCATCTTTTGCATTGTTCTCTCCTCAATTACGAGCACCAAAAATATCAGTGCCAATTCTTAACATAGTTGCTCCAGCACACACAGCTGCTTCTAAATCTTGTGACATCCCCATAGATAACTCAGGAACACCTACACCTTGCCTTGTTAAATCATCACGTAATTGCCTTAATTGCATAAACTGTTCATACTGCCCGTCAAAGCTTGTTAATCGTTTTGGAATCGCCATTAAGCCTTGTAAAGACAGTCTTGGCATTAACATTATTTTCTCGGCAAACTCTAAACATTTTGTCGGATGTATCCCTGATTTTGTACTCTCATTGGCTAAATTCACCTGAATACATACCTTTAAAGGTGCTAGGTGCTCTGGTCTGTGATCATTTAAACGCTGAGCAATTTTAAGCCGATCCAAAGTATGTAACCAATCAAACTTCTCAGCGACTTGGCTGGCTTTATTACTCTGCAATGGACCTATAAAATGCCATATTATTTTTTTATTTTTATTATTGCTTTTAGATAACTGATCTATTTTTACTAGTGCATCTTGCAGATAATTCTCACCAAAATCATACTGACCCGCACTCAAAGCCTCATTCACCATCTCAACAGGCTTGGTTTTACTGACCGCAATTAGCTTTGGTCGATCCATCCGCCCTGCTTTTCTCATTGCTAATTCTATACGCTTATGAATACCCGCTAAATTATCAGCAATATTCATCATTTACATACTCCACAGCTAATTCTAAATCCAACTCTAATGATTTTAATTGATGCTTTGATTCTGTAGATAAACCAGGAAAAACCATAATTGATAATTTTTTATTTGGATAAAATCTAAAATAAGACGATAAATAATCATTAAGCATGTTTAATAAATCACCTTCATAGCAACCGATATTCCCCTTTTCACTGGCAATACGCGCAGCAATTCCATGATCTTCTAAAAGCTGAAAATTACCAATCACCTCATTAGGCAAATTTTCAATAACACGCAAAGAAGGACGAATCGATAAGGGTAATTCATCACATTCAAACAAAAATAAACTATTTTTGCATAAGGAACTATCCGCTTGGAGCAATACGCTAGCCAAGCCAACGATCAAACTATTTTTAGGAATTAAGATTAAATCAGGCGATGATTCTCGCAGTGTTAAGCTATAGCAAGCTAACTCTAGCTCTAATCCTGGGTGAATATTAACAGCAGCAAGTCCAGAAAATAGTACATCCGCTCTTAAACTATCCTCTGAAATATTTAATAAAACGCCATTATAGTTATTATATTTCAATAAACCAGCAGACAAACCCAATTGGGCAGTATCAAACAATAGACGCACTGTTAAATAGCCTGGACAGACCAGTTTACTTGCTAAAACTTTTGCCTGAAGCCTTGTTATTAAATTATTCTTGCTCATGCATCCAAGTCTCAATAATCACCACTGCCGCCATAGAGTCCAGCTTATCTTCACGCTGCAAGCGTGACTTTGCTTCTATTGATGATAAGCGCTCATCAACTTGTATCACTGGTATTTTAAAGCGTTCATGGAGGCGATTAGAAAATTTACGAGCAGCATAGCTGACCGGGTCTATCATTTCACCATTCATATGCAAAGGGCGACCAACAATCAAGCAGGTAGGCTGCCATTCCTCGATTAAGGCTGCAATTTCGCCCCAAGTCGGAATTCCGTCACGTGTTTTTAATGCAGTCAATGGATTGGCACTTTGTAATAGTGTATTGCCCACAGCCACACCTAAGCGCTTCATACCAAAATCAAAACCCAAAACTGTCTGTGCTGCTGCCAAAATAACACCTCTGATGCTTCTTTAAACACTCAAAGCTGTATCATACCAGGTTAAGCATGTCCTGCATCAGAAGAAAGTTCATTTAGATTGACACCGATCAAGTCAGCCGCGCCCTGCCAGCGCTCTTGAAAAGGCGATTCAAAGATTAAGTCTGTCGCCGCTGGAATGCAAAGCCACAGATTATCCAACACCTCTTGCTCCAACTGCCCAGTTCCCCAAGCACAATAACCCAATGCGGGCAAGATATGCTTTGGCCCCTTACCCATTGCAATCGCTTCTAAAATATCCCGTGATGAAGTCACCGCAACGTGCTCATTAATATGTAGAGTCGTTTGCCAGACCTCTTCAGTTGGATGAAGAATAAAGCCGCTCTCTTGCTGAATCGGCCCACCAGCGACCACTTCTAGCTGATTTTCTTTAGGTGACTTGCAACTTATATCAACATAATTTAACAGCTCACCTAGCGTTAATCCGATTGGCTTATTGATCATAATCCCCATCGTGCCTTTCTCACCGTGCTCACACACATAGACCACCGACTGATAGAAGTTCGGGTCCTCAACATGCGGCATAGCCACTAGAAAGTGATCGACGAGAATCATTTCGCTCAAGTGCAGCACCTCCTACAGCCAAGCGCCTAACCTAAAGTATAGGTGGCTCATCGCATATTCAGGCTATCCCCGAGCTCAAATCGCCAAACCCGTGTGATTTCAAGAACTTTGGTATGCTTACGCATATTGGCAGTAAAGGGCGCAAAAGGCGCTGAACGTTCAACAATTTCAATAGCAAAGTCATCAAGCTCTTGATTCCCAGAGCTTTGTTTAACAACCACATGGCGAAGACTGCCCTCCGGATTCACCGCAACGAGCAAACGTAGCTTGCCCTCAAGCCCTGGATGGCTTGCCCGTGCATATAAGCGATTGCCGACAGCTTCAACCTGGTGACGCCAAGCCAATAAATAAAGCGCGTCCTCATCCTTCATCGTTGCAACAGGCAGATTATGCTGCAAGCCTCGAACCTGCTTCACTGGCGCCGGCGCTACTTTTTTTAAAGGAGTGGGCTTAGGCTGTTTTTTTTCAACGACAGGGTCAGATTCAAGCTGAGGTGAAGGTTTAGCTTTCATTTTAGGTAGAGCTGCTGCCTGTTTATGGGCCAAGCGTTCTGCCGGACTCTGCGCTGTGGCTGCACGGCGAATCGGTTGATCATTTTTTACAAAAGGAGTTTGATTTGTTCTATTAGCGACTGGCTTAACAAAAGGCTTTTTTTCATTGCGATGCCGACTTGGGCGCTAACATCTCCAGGAGCTAAGGCTACTTTTCCTGATGCATTATATTTGGCGATTGCTTTTACTGCTTTAACTGGCTTAACAGGCTCGGGTTTGTTAATCGGTTCAGCCACTAAACTCACATTTAAAATTTTTGTATGAGACGTCTGGCTTTTAAAATCAATTAGCCCTGTTAAAAATAATACGGCAAAAACAAAAATTGCAATAGAAAAGGCATAAAGTAAGCGTATCGCAACCTGGTTATCACAAGCGAGCAAAACACGTGAGGCAACACGCTGCGAGTAAGCAGAAGACATTTATTTTACTTTACGAACAATAACCTCAACATAAGATTTACCTTCGCGATTTAAACGCGCTTGCAGTGGCTCTGTACCAATAATCTCATAGCCTTTATTTGACAACCAATCTTTATAGTCTTGCACTTCCATTAACACATTTTCAGTATTCTTAATCCATAGAATTTCACTTTTAATATGGCCGATACGCTCTTGTAATAACATCTTACTGCCCCAAATCAAGCTTTATGCTTGTCAACAGAATGCACTAACCATGCCAGTCAAAATAACCGATAGGCGTTATACTTTAAAACAAGTAGAAAAAATCAAAGATAAGCTATTACACTAAAATATATGATGAAGTCATTAAAATCCCTAATCATGGTTTATATTTTTATTAATTTAGCGATTATTTTTAATTTAATTTGTTCAAGCACGATACAAGCCAAACTATTAAATTTTACAACAGGGCAATTCCCTCCCTACAGCACAGGCAGCACCGATAATCCACAAGGGCCGATGCACGACGTTATTCTAGCCACCTGTACACAAATGCGCCAAGACTGCTTTTTCCATTTTGTTCCTTGGAATTTTTCAGTCATTATGACTCAAAATAACCAAGCAACAGGAATATTCCCAATGGTAAAAAATGCATCTTCTAAAAATTGGTTAAAGTTTTCAAAGCCGATTATTAAAAGTGAGTTTGGTTTTTTTATTCGAAAGCAATCAATAAATACACGCTCATATCATGCGCTTAAAAAATTTCATTTGGCAACCACAGGGCCAGGTGAACTCATGCGCCAACTGGTTATTTTAAGTAAAGAAATACCAAACAGCACTCTTTATATCGATCAAAATATTGAAAATAGCTTTAAACGCTTTAATCAAAATAATTTTAAAAATTACGCAGTTTTAGCAGATAGAGCAACCGGTGAGCACTTAATAAAAGTATTAAAGTTAAAAGATATTCACTATGCCTTTAAAGTTGATAATATTGAATATGGCGTTGGCTTTCCTAAAAAAAGCGTTAAAGCTGCCATGATCGGCCAGTTTAACGCCTCTTTAACGACTGTGCTTAACGATCAAGAGTTCACTAAACAAGTTGAAAACAAATATGGCGTTCTACTTGCCCGCAAAAAATAACTCACGTTCGTTATGTGCGGTATTAATCACCGCTTTTGCGCTAATGTCACAATTATGCCAAAAACTTGCAGACTCAGCGGCTTGCTCAATCAGCATCCCCAAGCCATCAACTGCTTTTTTAACACCAGCACGCTGTGCCCATGCAACGAAAGTCGTTTGTTGCTGATTATAAAATAAGTCATAACAAGCAGTTTGAGGGCCAATTAAACTCGTCGGCAAATCCAACTGACCGCCCGATAATTCAGCTGAAGTCGCGTGAATAATTAAATCAAATTCCCCCAAATCCGCCAGCTCACTCACTGCCGCTGCTTTGAAAATATTTTCAGTCACTTGGAACTCTTTAACGAGCTGCTCGGCCTTGCTAATGGTTCGATTGCAGATGACAATTTCTTTAGGTGCCATCACCGTTAATGGGCCGAGGATGCCACGCACAGCTCCCCCTGCCCCCAAAACTAAAATACGCGAGCTTAGAATCATCAAACCTAAATTAACCGTTAAGTCGCGAACTAAGCCAATACCGTCGCTATTATGACCCCAGAGCTTACCATCTTTCATGGCCAACGTATTGACCGCTTTTGCCGTTTTAGCACCCATCGTTAAGTGCTCACAGAGCCGATAAGCTTCCTCTTTAAAAGGCAGTGTCACATTAAGACCACTGCCCCCTTGTTCAAAAAAATGTTTAATAGTAGCTTCAAACTGATCGAGTGGTGAGAGAATTTTATCGTAACTATATTCACCCTGGATCTGTTCACGAAAGCCTTCGTGAATAAAGGGTGACAAACTGTGTTTAATAGGGTTGCCAACAACGGCAAATTTCTTCATCCCACTTCTCCTAGATCACTTGATTCGTCTTGCTTAATTTGCTGGCTCAACACCTGTAAAGCACGCTGCAACTGATTGGCACGTTGCTGACACTGGCGCTCATCACGCTTGAGCTTCGCCTGGTAGTACTGTAGGCACCTAAAGCGATTATACACATCTTCAAGCTCAACGTCCTTATCAAGATCTTTCTGGGCACGCGCCCAAACAATCGCATCATGCTTATCATGCAACATTTGCTTAAGCTGTTCTTGACTATTATGAATCGTTTCATCCACAGCATTCAATTCACGGAACAACTCAGCCAACAAACTACGCTCTTCTTTAATAGAATGAGAGTTACCCGCTAAAACAGCTAAAAAGTAACTTAAAGAGCCCCAAATTGAACGATCTTCTTTGGTAATACTTTTAACGCGATTACTGACAATTTGCACTTCACCTTCAATTTTTCTTTTTTGCTCCAGTAGGTGCTCGTAGGCAAGTAATGTATTTTGATAGCGTTTTACATCCACACAGACCACGGCCAAAGCACTGGTTAGCACTCGCTGTTCATCATCAAGCTTCTGTAAACGCCCTTCCAACTGGCTCACCTGCTCCATTAGACTTTGTCGCGTATAGACTAAACCATAAGGAGCATCACTCACTTCCTCTTGCACAATGCTATATGAAGATAATACTTCTTTGGCATACTCTTCGTTTAATTCATTCATCGCTGCACGCATTAAGTAGCGCTGCTGCTTCCGGTAATCTGATAAGGAGCGATCGACAATCTCTTGAGCCTGCAAACCACGATGGCAGTCTGCAAGGCTAAAGCTATTGTTCTCATCACAGCCAGGAAAAGCATAAAAATAAAGTGTTTCTTCAACAAGTAACACTAAGCGCAAATTATCTTGATACTCACGCTGTAAAAAATTCAGGCTCTGTTCAGACCAGGCTTTAACATTAAAATGCTCAGTATCAATGCTTTCGCGAGGGTAAATAGCCTTGCCACGCAATAATACCAAAGCGGACTGACTGAGCTTACGCCCCAACCGGTCCTTAGCCCCTTCAAGGCAGTTTTCGAGCAATGGTAATAAGGCGACCTCTCCAAGCAAAATTTGCCCTTGTTCAGCATGCAGCTCAACACTTTTTAAGCAGTCAATCACCGACGCTTTACTACGGCCTCCTTTGCGCGAAAAAAGTCTCTATACCCAGCCAGTCCACCGGCTCACACTCATTTTCCTTGGCTACTGTAGCGTCCATGCTAACTCCCCTGTAATCTGCCCGCCAAATCACAAATCATTTTGACTCTAATTTAATACTAAGACTAAGAAATAAAAATCGCCAATAAAACAAGCGGTTTTCACAAAAAACCGCCTAATTTAAGATAAATCCTAAAGGATAAATTAAAAAGTAGTAGCCTCTAAACGCTGTAATTGTTCTGAGAGTGTGGTTGCAGAGTCTACACATAGATTAATATGGCCGACCTTACGCCCAGCGCGTGCAGACTTACCGTAACAATGATAACGCGCCTGACTAGATGCCGCTAACACGGTATCGAGCTTTGGCATTGCACCCAAGCAATTCATCATCGCCGCATGGCCTCGACAACCAACATCTCCTAAAGACAATCCTAAAACCGCACGTAAATGATTTTCAAATTGAGAAGTAACAGCCCCATCTATTGTCCAATGGCCCGAATTATGAACTCGAGGCGCAATCTCATTGGCAATTAGCTCACCTCGCATCGAAAATAACTCAACCGTTAAAACGCCCACATAATTTAAATGGCTCATTAATGATTGAATATGATCACTTGCTTGTTGCTGTAAATTCTGATTATCAAGCACTTTAGAAATATGCAGCACACCATCACGATGTTCATTCTCTGTAATCGGATACACTTTGATATTGCCCTGAGCATCTCTGACACCAATCACAGAAATCTCAAAATCAAAATCAATAGCAGCTTCTAAAATCAAAGGTTGGCCACCGAGCTGTTGCCAAGCCTTAGCAATATCCTCTTGATGACGTAACCAGTATTGGCCCTTACCATCATAGCCAAAGCGACGTGTTTTTAAAACGCAAGGTAAACCTAACTTTTCTACACCCACGCTTAAATCGCTTTCACTGGTAATATCCATAAATTCAGTGGTTTTAATATTGAGTTTATTTAAATATTGCTTTTCTAATAAGCGATCTTGAGCAATTTCTAGCGCCTGCAATGATGGGCAAAATTTTGCAAACTGTGAAACATAACGTGCCGTATCAACGGGAATATTTTCAGTCTCTATCGTGACAACATCGACACTTTGAGCAAACTCTTTTAGCTTCACCTCATCATCAAAGCGTCCGCGCATCACCTCGGTCACATCGCTGGCAGAGTTTGCATCCGTTGGCTCATAAGCGATCACTTTTATCCCTAAAGGATAGCCGGCTAAGGCCATCATTCGAGCTAATTGTCCACCCCCAAGCACCCCTAACGTCTTCACAACGACTCTCCTGCGGGTAACGAATCTGCTAATACTTTAGTCGTCTGATGCTCACGAAAGCCAGTGAGTGCTTGATCTATTTTCTCATCATGATTCGCAAGTATACTCGCAGCGAGTAAGGCTGCATTGGTTGCTCCGGCTTTTCCAATCGCCAAAGTGCCCACTGGAACCCCCCCTGGCATCTGCGCAATCGATAATAACGAATCCATACCGTTAAGTGCTTTAGACTGTACAGGTACACCTAACACGGGCAAAGACGTCTTCGCTGCAACCATACCCGGCAAGTGAGCTGCACCGCCAGCACCAGCGATAATAACTTGCAAACCACGCTCTTTTGCCGTTTTAGCATACTCAAAAAGTAGATCAGGAGTGCGGTGTGCTGAGACGATACGATATTCATGTGGGACACCGAGCTGTTGCAACATCTGCACCGTATGTTGCATGGTTTCCCAGTCACTGCTGGACCCCATAATAACACCCACTAACGCTTGAGATTCATTCATAATCATACCCCTGATTTCATCAAAAATTGCATTGACTAATGAGCAGCCTCATCATACAGGAAAACCAACGACACTCAAAGATTAAAGCAATGGCGAATAGTTGCTGCTAGCCCAGTAATTGCAGTACACTTCATAGTTTATAAAGACATTGGAGTGATCATGCAACAAGTGGTTCTCGCCTCGAGCAATTTGGGTAAAATCCGTGAGATTGAGCCGTTATTAAAAGATTTACCTTTACAAATCATTCCACAAAGCCAATTTGATCTCACCGATGCGATTGAAGATGCCGCAACTTTTGTCGAAAATGCCTTGATTAAAGCGCGTCATGCCTGCCAGCACACCGGCCTCCCTGCAATTGCTGATGATTCAGGCCTTGCTATCGCCGCACTCAATGGCGCACCAGGCATCATTAGCGCCCGCTATGCCGGCGCAAAACGTTCTGATCAGGCTAATATCGATAAAGTATTAAACGAGCTTACAGGTGAAACGAATCGCCAAGCCGAGTTTCATAGTGTCATGGTCTATATGCAACATACTAACGATCCTTGCCCGATTGTCTGTCACGGCCGTTGGCACGGTGAAATACTGAACAAATGCCAAGGCAGCGGTGGTTTTGGTTATGATCCTATTTTTTGGGTACCGACTCATCAGTGTAGCGCTGCTGAACTTCCTGCTGATGTTAAACAAACAATCAGCCACCGCGGCCATGCACTCGCTGATTTAGTCGATGCATTAAAGAAAAAGTATCGCTAATGCAAATTACCACACTACCGCCACTTTCACTCTATATTCATATTCCTTGGTGCATCAAAAAATGTCCTTACTGTGACTTTAACTCACACCCTAAACGTGAAGATGATTTGCCTGAAGAAAGTTATATTAAGCGCTTAATTACAGATTTAAAACTAGAGCTAGAAAATATAGCAAAGAAAGATAAAGAAAACACACGTGCTTTAAACAGTATTTTTATCGGTGGCGGCACCCCTAGTTTATTTTCACCCAGTTCTATCGATAATTTATTAAATCAAATACAAGAATTAATCCCGTTTAAAGGGAATATAGAAATTACTCTAGAAGCGAATCCGAGCACCTTTGAGTACCAACGTTTTATCGATTATAAACAGGCTGGAGTTAACCGTTTATCCATCGGCATTCAAAGTTTTAACAACCATAAATTAACCAGTCTCGGTCGTGTCCATGATAGCCAAGAAGCCTTTAAAGCCATAGAAATTGCCCATCAATCTGGCTTTAACAGCTTTAATATCGATATTATGTATGGCTTACCCAAACAAAGTGAAAACGAAGCTTTGGCTGATTTAAAGCAAGCGATTGACTTAAAGCCACCTCATTTATCTTGGTATCAATTAACATTAGAACCCAATACCTTATTTCATGCTAAGCCTCCTCAATTACCCACTGACGAGGCAATTTGGCAAATGCAACTCACCGGCCAACAGCTATTAGAAAATCACGGTTTAAATCAATATGAAATCTCGGCCTATAGCCAAGATAACCACCAAACCAAACATAATAGCAATTATTGGCAATTTGGTGATTATATCGGTATCGGTGCTGGTGCACACGGCAAAATCACTTCGATTAAACAAAACTCCATTGCCAGACGCTGGAAATTAAAACATCCAAAAGCTTATCTCGACCCAAAGCAAAACCTATTGGCAGGCTCACAAATCATAGCACCTAAAGATCTACCATTTGAATTTATGATGAATGCCTTACGCTTAACCAAAGGTGTGCCTAAAGAATATTTTACTGAGCGCACAGGCTTGTCACTAAATAGCATCGACAATATTCTTACCCAACTACAGCAACAAGGCTTGTTAAGCGATCACTCAGATCGAATCTGCACCAGTTTTAAAGGCATGCAATTCTTAAACAGCCTACTTGAAAAATTTATCTAATAGTGAAGAATTTATTAATATCCATATAATAGGGAGACTCAACTCAAATGACTAAACCTAAACTAGGCATTATCATGGATGATATCAACCAGGTCATTCCTGAAAAAGACACCGGTTTTGCGATGATGCTAGAAGCTGCGCGCCGAGGTTATGAAATTTTCTATATTCAACAACATGATCTTTACAGCGATAACGGGAAAATCTATGCATATTGCCAACAAGTCACTGTAAAAGACCAGGCTCAAGATTTTTATCACCTAGAATCAAAACAAACGCGGGACTTAAGTACACTTAATGTTATTTTAATGCGCAAAGACCCTCCTTTTGATTTAGAATATATTTATACGACCTATATGCTTGAACAATTAGAAAACCAAAATGTTCTTATTGTAAACAAACCACAGAGCTTGCGTGATTTGAATGAAAAGTTCACTATCAGTCAATATGCGCAATTTTGTGCACCAACATTAATCACAAAAAATAAACAGAAAATTATTAATTTTTCTAATCAACATAACGAGGTCGTTATTAAGCCATTAAATTTAATGGGTGGTGAATCTATTTTTAGAGTTAAAAATGGCGATCCTAACCTTGAAGTCATTTTAGATACAATCAGCAAAAATCAAAGCACAACATTAATGATCCAAAAATTTATTCCTGAAGTAACTCAAGGTGATAAACGCATTTTAATTATTAATGGCACCCCTTACCCATATGCTCTTGCTCGTATTCCGAAAGATGATAAAAGCCGTGCTAATCTCGCCGCTGGTGGCACCGGTATTGGTCAAGCCTTAAGCGAACGCGATTTAGAAATAGCTAATACAATTGCCCCTATGCTTAAAGAAAAAGGGGTACTATTCGCAGGTTTAGATATTATCGGCGATTATTTAACCGAGATTAATGTCACCAGCCCAACCTGTGTCCGCCAGCTTGATGCTCAATATAATGATAATATTCTAAGCGCACTCTTTGATGTGATTGAAACTAAGATTAATTTTAAAATTAAGCAAATAAAAATAACTTTAATTTTTATAAGGTAGGTTGAAAGCCTACCTCATTAATATCACTGTTTAATCGCCGTAATAAAGGTTGGCAATGCTTTTTCTTTAAAGTCTGGATCTAATTTTACTGTTTCATCTTCTACTGTAATTAATTCATCACGCACATGAAAAAATGCTTTATTAAACTTACCTTCAACATCAATAAATTTAGATGCCGCAGTGATCGCACCTGATGACGCTGCAGAAATACTCACCCAAATTGGCTTAATAACAATTGATTGATACTTTTCATCACCCACAACATCTGCGGGCTTTAGACTTGTAAATACATCTAACTTATCTTGGATTTGAGGTTTAATTGTCGCCTCGAATTTTTCCATTGCTTTTTGTTGTGCTTTCTTTTTTAGTGATCCTAACATGACCTTTCCTAGTTTATTATTATCGTGGCCGATAATAACACAACAACAACAACAACAACTTCTTTTAAAGAATATTATACATATTAATGAAAAACATTCCCCTTCATCACTTCTAAATGAATTATATGTTCTTTACAATAACTTTCTTTCACCCCTCACAAATCTCCAAACCGGTTTTGTAGTATCGCTAAGGCTGTTAATGCCGCTGTTTCTGTACGCAAAATACGCGGACCGAGCTTAAAACCATTGAAACCCTGCTGGTCTGCCATTTTTACTTCTTCTTCACTAAAACCACCTTCGGAGCCAACTAGTAATGTGAGTGCATCGACGCTTTCAGTCATATTTAAACGACGATCCAAATGAGGATGTAAAATCACCCGATGGACACCTAAATCAGTATTTATCCAATCTTTTAAGGCAACTGGCTGACGCACAAGTGGAATACGAGCTCGACCTGACTGCTCACAGGCACTAATGACTATTTGTTGCCAATGCTGGTGTTTTTTCTCCAAACGTTTTCCTGACAGCTGTACACCACAACGTTCAGAAAATAGTGGGGTAATTTGAGTTACACCAAGCTCGACGGCTTTTTGAATGGTTAGATCCATCTTGTCACCACGAGAGATCACCTGGCCTAAATGTACAGATAAAGGTGATTCATTATTAACGGGCTGATAACTGGTAACCTTAACAGCCACTGATTTTTTTGATAAAGCTTGAATAACCCCCGAATATTCTAAACCATCACCATTAAATAAAGTGACCTCATCAGCTTCTTTCATTCGCAGCACATTTACGGCATGGTGAGCGGGCTTTTCATCAAGGTCGATACTCTCATCGACGACTAGCTTTCTTGTTGTATATAAGCGTATCACTCTCACTTTACTATTTACTCACTTAAAAACTCTTTATTCTACACGCTTTATTATTACTATAAAGCTTCTTTCATCCTCTGAATACGAAGGTATGAAGCGTTAATAGCTGATAATAGTACTGGATTTTTTTTCGCTTCCGCTGCCAAGTAGTAAATCACTTCTGGAATCAATGTCAGCAATTGCTTAGGAGGGTGACCAACGTAAAGCAATAGGTTATTACCCGCAATTAAAGCGCGAGCCGCAGCTTCCCCTCCTTTTGCATATAATAAAATATCTCGTCGCGTCATATCATCTGAAATGATCGTTCCTCTAAACTGTAGTTCATCACGCAAAATATTAATCACTTTCTTAGAAAGCGTCGCTGGTACTCCTGTTGCATCGAGCTTACGATTAATAACATGAGAAACCATCACCAATGGGCAAAACTGCCCTGAATTAATTAATAATTTATAAGGTGTTAACTCTTTATCACTCCATGTTCTGGAAATATCAGGTATATTAACTCCTGGCGTATATTCTGCGCTACCTAAACCCGGGAAGTATTTGAATGTGCAATTAATTTCGGCATCTTGGTAGCCCCTAACTGCTGCCGCTGCATCTTCAGCCACAAGTTTTGCATAAAAATTATAAGAGCGCTCATAGCGGGCAATCACAGGACTATTACGATTGACACTTAAAGCTAAAACAGGAGCAAAATTAATATTAATTCCATAATGACTTAACATTTTTCCTTGATGCAAAGCTTGTTTATAAATCAATAATGGCTCTTCTTTAAAACCTAATCTTTGCTGACTTAAGTTTTTACCAACATTAAAACCCAAAGATTTATGCAAACTATTCATTGCTCCACCTTCTTGCTCAATAGCAACAAATAATTTTTGATTTCTTTTAGTTTTTGCATAATTTTTTAATGATGAAATAAGTTGCTTTAGCTGCTCAGGAGAGCTGATATTACGAGCATAGCCTTCACCATCAATATCAACAAGATAAACACCTGAGATATTAAATCTTTCAATCAGTTTTATAATAGCCGAGTCCTTATCAACTTCTAAACCATCAAAACCAACAATAAAAAGTTGCCCTATTTTATCTTCAATACTTGGGCTAGATTTAATAGCCGCAAAAGAATAACTAGGGCAGATTACTGTTATAATAATCAGGGTTACTTTCAACAGCCATTTAGCTAGCAATAAAAATCGATCATAAATACTTTTTAGGGTTAACAACAGTCATGCCTTTAAGTAAATTAATTGCTGAATAAAGCTGGTAATCACTCTCAACCAACTTATCTGATGAGTTTTTTGACTTGTCTTTTTTCTTAGGTGAAACAGCAGCTAAGTGTTTATCTAAGTCTGCTTCAGAGATCGATGAAAAATCTTTACTTTCTTCGATTTTTAATTTTAATTTTTCAACTTTAATGTCGGGCTCTATTCCTTGAGCCTGAATAGAGCGTCCTTTTGGCGTGTAATATAAGGCTGTCGTCATTTTCAATGCTGTTTTATCAGGTAATGGTAAAATCGTTTGCACTGATCCTTTACCAAAAGTTTTTGTCCCCATCACCACTGCACGACGGTGATCTTGTAAAGCACCGGCGACAATCTCAGAGGCAGAAGCTGAACCACCATTGACCAACACAACAATAGGAATGCCTCCAGTCATATCATTATCTTGAACGAGCTCTTCAATAGAAGACCCTGGAAAGCGCCCTTTCGCGTAAACAATTTTCTTATTTTTATCTAGTTTATTTTTATCTAAAAATACTTCTGAGACATCAACTGCTGAGTTCAATAAACCACCTGGATTATTACGTAAATCCAGAACTAAGCCTTTAATTTTACCTTTAGAGCCATGTTTCATTTTATTAATAGTTTTAATCAAGTCACGACCTGTTTTCTCCTGAAATTGACTGACTCGAATATAACCATAACTCTCATCATATATTTTAGACTTAACACTGCGCACAACAATACGATCACGCACTACATCGATAGAGAGAGGCTTTTTCTCACCTTTACGTAATATGGTTAAGTTAACTTTAGCCCCTACATCTCCACGCATTTTATCAACAGCATCCCTAAGCTTTAAACCCCGTACCGGTGTTTCATCAATTTTAATAATTAAATCGCCCGCTTGTATCCCTGCTTTATAAGCAGGTGTATCATCAATTGGGGAAATTACTTTAACGACATCACGTTCCATCGTAACCTCTATCCCCACTCCTCCAAACTTCCCTGATGTACTGACTTGCAGGTCTTCATAATCCTTTTTATCCAAATAAGCAGAATGCGGATCTAAACCAGACAACATGCCACGAATTGCATTTTCAAAAACGGCTTTATCATCAATCTCCTTTACATAATAACGTTTTACCATATCCAAAGAACGCACAAAACGCTGTAGATCTTCAACAGGTAAGGGTTGCTGCTGCTGAGCATAAGCCCCCACCGATGATGATATCAAAAACGAGAATGCCAATAAGCAATAAATAGGATGTGTTAGTAAGCGTTTCATGTATATCCCCTTATTTTTATAAAGGGAGATAAGCTATTTTTGTGCCAAGTTTGTTTTTTTACACCAGCTTTTCCAGCTAATTATTTGATTATTATGGCGTAATTCAAAATAAATCCCCTGCCCTTCCAACCCTTGTCCGGAGAGTGCAAGTTTATCGCCCGCTGAAACCCACTGACCTTTAGTGACTAATAGTTTATGGTTATAGCCATACAAGCTCATATAGTTTTGACCATGATCAATAATAATTAGCTCTCCATATCCCTTTAAGGTATTAGCAAAAACAACCTGGCCATAATATGCCGCTTTCACCGCAGATTTTTCTTTTACGGGTATAAGTACTGCTTGATTTTTCTGTATATCGCCAGTGGCTAATGATATTAAACTCCTTCTTATCTTTTGGTTAATAAATGGGCAAATTAACTTATTTTTCATCATACTAAATGATTTAGCTTTATTTTGGACGAGTTTAAGACTTTCTTGATCAATTTTTTCGATTAGTTTTAATAGTCTTTGCTCATTTTTATACAACCTATTTAATTTATTACTTTTATCATTAATAGATGCCGAAATAACACTAACCAACTGACTTTTTAAAATTTTATCTTTTGATAGCTTACTTAGATTAATCTCTTGCTGATCAATCAATTGTTCTAAATTTTTCTTTTCAGAAATTAATTTATCCTTAGTCTCTTTAAGGCGCTCTGCTGTTTTTTCTGCTTGATCCAACCGCTTTAGATTCGCTCGCATGATATATTGAAAGTAATGTTGCATTCGCCCAAATAATTTTGGGTCTTGTTGGCTAAACAATAATTTCAAATAAGGCTCGCGCCCCATTAAAAAAATTGTTTTGATATATTTATTAATATGTTGGCGTTGGATAACAAGTGATTTTTTTAATTTTTCTTTTTTATCTCTTAAGCCAATTAATATTAGTTTTCTATCATTAATTTTATTTTGATTGTTAATAATTATTAAATTAGATTTATCAATGCGCTGATCAATAATCGCAATACGCTGTTTGATGTCTGTTAGCTTTAATTTTTCTAGGCTTAAACTTTTATCAAGCTTAGTAATTTCTTTGCGCACTTTAATTAAGCGATCTTCATCAGCGGCATAAGAGTTCTTAAAGTTAAGGTCAAGAATAAACGAAAAAGTGCAAAGAAACAGTGTAAAGTAAAGAAATAGAAGATATCGCTGCTGCATCGTCGAGCCACCTTTACTGGTGGCCCTGTAACCGTTATTTAAAATGCACCAATGGTTTGCCAGTCATCTCCGTGGGAATCGTGAGATCTAACAGTTGTAACATCGTCGGTGCAATATCAGATAAACTACCACCTTCTTTAGTTAGCGTAGCATCTTTACCTACATACACAAGTGGCACTAAATTACTGGTATGCGCGGTATGCGCTTGTCCTGTCTGTGGATTCACCATCAGCTCAGCATTGCCGTGATCGGCCGTAATCAAGATATCAGCACCGACTTTCTGCCCGGCTGCAACCACCTGACCTATGCATTGATCTAAGGCTTCAATGGCCTTGACGGCCGCTGAGTAATCACCCGTATGCCCTACCATATCAGCATTAGCATAATTACAAATGATCGCATCAAACTCTTGACTGGCTATCGCTGCAACCAGCTTATCGGTTAACTCTTGCGCACTCATCTCTGGCTGTAAATCATAGGTTGCCACTTGAGGCGAAGCAATTAACTCACGCTCTTCACCGGAAAATGCGTCTTCAACACCACCATTAAAAAAGAAAGTCACATGGGCGTATTTTTCTGTCTCAGCAATGCGTAGTTGCTTTTTACCGGCTTTGGATAAAACCTGACCCAACACGTTTTTAAGCGCTAAGGGCGGATAAGCAATCTGTGAATCAATTGTTGTCGCATATTCAGTTAAGGTTACAAAAGCACAAAGCTTCGGCCTAGCAACACGAGTAAAACCACTAAAGCTTTCATCACTAAAGGCATGGGAGAGTTGACGTGCACGATCAGCCCTAAAATTCATAAAGACCAAGGCGTCATCATCGTTTAAAGTCACCACATCACCAATACGCGTTGCTTGAACAAACTCATCACGCTCATCACGTTCATAAGCTGCCTGCAAGCCCTGAGCTGCACTTTCTGCTTGATAGACCGCTTGGCCCTGTGTAATTAGGTTATAAGCGGCTTCGATACGATCCCAACGCTGATCTCTATCCATCGCATAATAACGACCAATAATACTGGCAATTTTTCCCTTGCCGCTATCAATCAACTTTTTCTCAAAGCGTAAAAGAGATGCTTCTGCACTTTTAGGCGCCGTATCACGGCCATCTAAAAAGGCATGTAAATATATTTTTTTAGCGCCACGCTGCAAGGCCAAATCAATCATCGCTTCGATTTGGTCTTCATGTGAGTGCACACCGCCGGGAGATAACAAGCCCATAATGTGCACGGCTGCATTTTTATTAACTGTTGTATCTATAGCATCAGTAAGCACCGCATTATTAAAAAAGGCCCCACTTTCAATATCACGACCAATGCGTAATAAATCTTGATAAACAACACGGCCCGCACCTAAATTAAGATGACCCACCTCAGAGTTGCCCATTTGCCCTGCCGGTAAGCCTACATCGGTGCCAGATGCAGAAATTAACGTTGTAGGATAATCATCGACAAAACGATCCCAGTTTGGGGTCTTGGCATTGAGAATGGCATTGCTATTTACATCAATAGAATAGCCCCATCCATCGAGCACGAGTAACACTGCAGTTTTCTTCACGACAACACTCACTTCTTGATACTATTTCATTTTATTAGCTATAGATACATAAAAACGTCTAAAGTTTAATGCTCCGCCGCCATTGTAGCACATCGCCCTACAGATGGCAGACTCGCCCCCACAGCCATACCAACGATTAAAAAACTTTATAAAACAGCAAGTAATTTATCAATATCAGCAAGTCCCGTATCAAAGGACGTGACTAATCTTGCCAGCTGTGTTTTTTCATCGAAAATATAAAAAGGCACAGCCTCTTGAGCCTTCGCAACCACGTCCGAGCTAAGCCTTACAAAAACATGATTTGTTTCAACCGGATAATCAAAATGATGATAGCCCTTGGCCCTTAAACCTTCTGCCAAGACTTGGCACATTTGATTCGCCTGATTAGCATATTTTTGCCATAGATTCTCTTTAAAAAACGGCACAAATTGTGCGGCAATAAAGCGCATTTTCGATTGTAATTGCAAGCCCTGCTTTTGAATATAAGCAAAATTTTCAGCCAGTTTTGGGTTCAAAAACACCACAGCTTCACCGAACATCAAGCCGTTTTTAGTCCCTCCTAAAGACAATACATCCACTCCAACATCGGTTGTCATCGCCGCAAGAGAGACGTTCAGTACAGCTGCTGCGTTATAAAGCCGACAACCGTCCATATGCAGATATAAACCTAAACGCTTGCAAGTCTCGCTAATGGCAGCCAACTCTTTTGGTTGATAAACGGTACCAAACTCTGTTGCTTGGGTAATACTCACTACTCGCGGCAAGGTTGCATGCGCTCCCCAGCGTACTTGGCTTCGGTATGCTTCTTCTATCCATGCCGGAGTAATTTTGCCATTAATATTGGCTGTTTTCAGGCAAGTAGAGCCAGTCATTGCTGTCGGCGCACCGACTTCATGGTTGACAATGTGCGCGCTGTCTGGGCAAATCACACTTTCATGACTCTGCAACAAAGCCTTGAGGGCAAGCGTATTCGCCGCTGTGCCATTATAAACAAAAAAGACCTCAGCCTGCCCGCCTAACTGCTGACGAATTAAGTCAATTGCTTCTTTTGTCATCACATCTTCGCCATAAGAAGGCTGATGCTCATGATTCGCAGCGACTAGAGCTGCCATAATTTCAGGGGCCACACCGGCATAATTATCACTTGCAAATGCTTTCATTTTCACCTCATGTTCTTATCACCCATTCAATGATACTATACAGAAATTCAACTCAAGAAGGCTATCTGTACCAATGACCCAATTTTGGCTGTTTAATAAAGTTATATGCACACTCGCCATCATCGTCAGCATGATAATGCCGATTTTCTCTGCTCAAGCTCCAACCCCCTCGCATCAAGCACAGCCAAAAGCAACGAAAGCAAAAACTAATATCAATAGCGAAAAAACGAATATAGAACTCAGCATTCAAACATTTTTAGAAAAGCTACTCACCACCTCACAAGCCGGCTGCACTGAATTTACCCTTGGCAAGCAACCTAAAAATAACCTTGAACTAAACCCAATGCTGTCCGCCTTAGCTGAACATAAAGAACTTATTATTAATACAATTAAAGATAATCCTAAAAATATTACGATTCAGTTTGCGAAATCACCTAAGCAACATTTCAAAAACTTGGGCAATCAGCAATTTCAGTTCTGTTATGCGGCAGTAAAACTCTCCGGGTTTAATTTTTATAAAGCCGCTAAAAATAATATTTACCAAGTGAGTTATGACTATGATTTAATCCCTATTAATAGCGCTTTTCTAGCCGCTGCCAAAAAGATGGGGCCTTTACATATTAGCGACAATAAAATTGAACTAAAAAAAACACCCTCAGGCTTTAAACAAAGCTCTAAACTCTGGGATAATAATTAATTAAATTAAAACATTTTATACTTTTAAATTTATATTTAATGCTGGATAGAAAAATGCCTAAAAAAATAATCCTCGTCGATGGTTCTTCTTACTTGTTTCGTGCATTTTATGCCTTACCTTCACTGACGAATAAGCAAGGGGAACCTACTGGAGCAATTTACGGTGTCATCAATATGATCCGTAAATTAAACGATGATTTTCCAGATCACCATCCAGTGATTATTTTCGACGCTAAAGGCAAGACATTTCGCCATGACATGTATCCTGAGTATAAGGCCAATCGTGGTAGCATGCCCGATGAACTCGCAGCTCAAATAAAACCTTTGCATGAAATTATTGTTGCGATGGGCCTGCCCTTAATTGCTATTGAAGGCGTTGAAGCTGATGATGTAATTGGTACCTTAGCGAAAATCGCCGAACAAAAAAATATCTCTGTACTCATTTCTACTGGCGATAAAGATATGGCACAACTGGTTAATGATAACATCAACTTAGTTGACACGATGAAAGGAAATCAAACAGATTATAAGGGCGTAGAAGAAAAATTTGGTGTAAAGCCTGAACAAATCATCGATTACCTATCGCTAATTGGCGATACTTCAGATAATGTGCCAGGCATTCCTGGTGTTGGACCTAAAACAGCTGAAAAATGGCTAGCGCAATATAATACTGTAGAAAACCTAGTGGAAAATGCAGAAAACATTAAAGGCAAGGTCGGTGAACGTTTACGTGAAAACTTAAAGCAGCTGACCCTTGCCCAAAAGCTCGTCACTATTGATTGTCAAGTTAAATTGCCTAACAGCTTCGAAGAATTAATTAGCCATACTGAAAAAAACCAAGAATTACTTAGCGAATATTTTTCACGTTTTGAGTTTAAGCGCTGGCTTGAAAATATAAATACCAACATAGCTCCAATCTCAGACTCAGATAGCAAAACTAAAGAAATTAACAAAGATAACTCGGCTAATTACCATACTATTTTAACAAAAAGCCAATTAAATGATTGCATCAAACGCCTCAAACAAGCCGAAGTTTTTGCAATCGATACAGAAACGACCAGCCTAGATTCTATGCAAGCTAACATTGTTGGCTTATCTGTCAGCACAGGGACAGACTATAGTGTCTATATTCCTCTTGCTCATGATTACCTTGACGCGCCTGATCAACTTGATTTAGAAGAAACCCTACTAAAATTAAAACCTATTTTAGAAGATCCAAAACAGATTAAAGTCGGCCAACATATTAAATATGATATGAATGTGCTCTCTCAATATGATATCGATTTACAAGGTGTGCAATTCGATACCATGCTCGAATCATATGTTATTAATAGCACAGCCACACGTCATAACCTGGATGCGCTGGCTTTACGTTATTTAAACCATGAAACGATTCATTTTGAAGATATTGCTGGCAAAGGAAAAAAACAACTTACTTTTAATCAAATCAATATTGATCAAGCTTCGCCTTATGCGGCAGAAGATGCAGATATTACCTTACAATTACACAATAAGTTGTGGCCCAAAATCAAGGACGAAAAAGATTTAACTAACATTTATTTAAATAAAGAACAACCGTTAATTAAAGTCTTAGCTAAAATGGAGCAAACCGGCGTACTAGTAGACAGTGATAAGCTTAGTCAGCAAAGTAAAGCTGTGACACAGCGCATTAATGAAATTGCCGAAGATGTCTATGCCATTGCCGATAGTACATTTAATTTAAGTTCGACTAAACAATTACAAGAAATACTATTTGATAAATTAAACTTGCCGATTATTAAAAAAACTCCTAAAGGCAAGCCTTCTACCGCAGAAGATGTTTTGCAAGAGCTTGCTTTAGAGTATGAATTGCCAAAGCTTATTTTAGAGCATCGCAGCCTGAGTAAATTAAAGTCGACTTATCTAGACAAATTGCCTCTTCAGGTAAACCCTAAAACAGGTCGCATTCATACTTCTTATCATCAAGCGGTTACAGCAACCGGTCGCCTTTCGTCTTCTGATCCTAATTTGCAGAACATTCCAATTCGTACTGAAGAAGGCCGCCGCATTCGTGATGCCTTTATCGCACCTGCCGGTTACCAGCTTATTGCCGCCGACTATTCACAAATTGAGCTGCGCATCATGGCTCACTTGTCAGAGGATAAAAACTTAATACACGCCTTCGAAAATGATTTAGATATTCATAGCGCAACAGCGAGCGAAGTCTTTAGCGTTGCTATTAATGACGTCACCAGCGAGCAACGCCGTCGCGCTAAAGCGGTTAACTTTGGTTTAATTTACGGTATGTCCGCCTTTGGTTTAGCAAAGCAATTGGGCGTAGAACGTAATGAAGCTCAAGATTATATCGATATTTACTTTGCCCGTTACCCAAAAGTTGCCGAGTATATGGATAATATCCGTGAACAAGCCAAAACTAATGGCTATGTCACAACAGTGTGTGGCCGTCGTTTATATCTGCCTGAAATTAATGCACGTAATGCCATGCGCAGAAAAGCAGCAGAACGTACCGCTATTAATGCACCGATGCAAGGCACCGCTGCCGATATTATTAAGCAAGCAATGATTAATATCCATCACTGGCTACAACAAACATCGCTTGATGTGAAGATGCTCATGCAAGTGCATGATGAGCTAATCTTTGAAGTGGCAGAAAAGGATATAGTAGAAACTAAAAAAGAAATTAAAAATAAAATGGAAAATGCCATTAAGTTAAGCGTACCTTTAATTGTAGAAGCCGGTCATGGTAACACTTGGGGAGAAGCGCATTAATGCGCTTCTTGTCTTTTCCTTGTTCTGACAACAACAATTAAAAACACGCTCAGACCAAATAATGACATTAACACCAAACTCACCGCAAAAGGCAGTTGATTTTTAATATGGAAAAAACTCAATAAAAAAGTGACGAATACCGCAAATGAGACTTGCACCAGGCCATAAGCCGCTCCAGCAGACCCTGCCATATGGGCGACGCCTGCAAATGCACCCGCCATCGAATTTGAAAATAATAAACACGCGCCAATAACGAATAAAAACATCGGTATAATAATGACATACACATTCAAAAAACCAAGTTCAGCGGCTATTAGCATCGTTAAGCCTGCTACTAAGGTGATGCTATAGCCAATAATAATTAAAGTGGGTGTCGCATAACGTGCAACTAAACGTGTATTTAAAAACGAGCCGACAAACAATCCTGCGGCCAAACATAAAGACAACTCACCATAAGCTTGTGCACTTAAACCAAGCACCTTTTGAAACAAAAAAGGCGTGACTGTACCATAGGCCATAATGGAGCCAAAACCGACACAAGCCCCTAAGGTATAGGCTAAAAATCGGCCATTAGTCAGTAAAAACCAATAACGACTGCCTAGCACCCTCGGTGATAAAGCATTTTCTGTACGCTTAAAATGTGTTTCTGGCAACACAAAAAGCACTATCAATAAAATCAATAATACAAATAGGCCCAAAACGACAAAATTAACTCGCCAATCAAAATAATGCTGAATCACACCTCCTAGTATTGGCGCACCTGCTGCAACAGCAGAAAAGACTAAGGCAGTATACGACCCCATTTTGGCCAATCTAGTTCCTTGATACATATCACTCATCGCCGCACGTGAAATCGCCGGAAATGCCGCAGCTCCTAACCCTTGAATAAAGCGACCCAGTAATAATACACTGACCGTTTCAGCTTGTAATGTTAATAGCGTTCCTACTAAACAAACGCCAGCGCCTACAAGCAAGGCTCTTCTGCGACCAAAACCATCGGAAAGAGGCCCATAAAAAAGCTGGGCAACAGCAAAGCCCGCCAAATACAAACTTAAGCTATTTTGGATCATTGCATGGCTAGAGCCAAAATATTGCACCATCGCCGGTAGACTGGGCAAATACATATCTGATAGAAAAGGCCCAACAGCCATAACAATAAAAATACCAATCAAAAATAACGTTTCATTGATAGGCTTTCGAACTTCAGAGCATGCTACCCAAATCGACATAAAAACTCCTACTCTTTCAAAAAATAAAGGAAATTATCGAGATTGAGCTATGATCTTAGCAATATTTATGATATAAATAAAATGAATAGTTTTTATAATGAACATTAGATAAATGAATATACGAAATTTTAATCTTAATTTACTCCATACTCTCAACACGTTACTTAAAGAGAAAAGCGTTTCAATAACTGCTGATAAACTGCATTTAAGCCAACCTGCTGTCAGTCATGCTTTAAAGCAATTACGCCAAGACTTTAACGACGCCCTACTTGTCCGTAGCCGTCAAGGCTTAGAACTCACCCCCTTTGCTAAAAGCATTCAAAGCCAAGTTGAAGATATTTTAATCAGTACTGAAAAATTAATCACAGCCCAACAAGAGTTTGATCCTTACACTAGCGATAGAACCTTCAATATTGCAACGTTAGACTTTGCTGAAATGGTCCTTGTACCACACCTCCTTAAATGGATTCACGACCATAATAGCAACATGAAAATCCGTGTTTGCCCACTTAAAATAAAAGAAGCTTATGATCTATTAGACCTAAAGGATAAGCAAATAGACATAGTCATCAGCTTAGATAAACCAGCTCCAACACATATTCATCGAGATATTCTTTTTGAATCACCCCTTTTTTGTATCATGCGAAAGGATCACCCTTTCGCACATAAAAAAATGACGACCTCAGACTTTATGAACGCAGAGCATCTTGCACTCCAGCCTAATGATGAGCTACAAATCATCCCATACTTAAAACAAAAACGTAAAGTCAGCTTAACGACCTACCACCCTGCCTCTATCCCTCGCTGCCTACAATACTCTGACCTCATTGCAACACTACCACGTGGCTTGGCATTTTTAATGAGAGAGCAAGGCAATTTAAAAATACAAAAATGTCCAATTAAAGTGCCAAAAGTTAGGCTCATTCAGGCTTGGAATAAAAAAAATCAACAAGATCCAGGGCATCAATGGTTTCGTGAATTCTCACAAAAAATGGCAAGACAAGCACGTGCTGAAAATAAGATCCGCTATAAAGATTACGAATAATAGGGTGGGCTATAACATCCCATTGATAAACGATGATGTGTCTTGTTGATTGCTAAATTAACATAGATACATGACCATCGTTTTTAACGATTTATTGTTTTTCACAGCAATTATTTCTCTATTTGCTATACCATTTACTCTGACTTTGAAGAAAAAAGCATTAGTTTCACGCCGACCATATAGAAAGTGGTATGACTGCTCATTAGGCTTGCTATAACAATAAAAACCACCTAAGTAATTAAATACCTTGTTCCTTAGAGAGTCCTCATCAAACTTTAAACCAATTTTACCTCACTTGAAGCCAACTTATAGATTCTGTAAGGTTAAAACACATTAACTAATTACTTATCAAGGAGTTATTATGCTTACAGGAAAAAAAGGTCTTATCATCGGCCTAGCCAACCGTGATAGCATCTCTTTTGGTTGTGCCAAAATACTTAAAGAACAGGGCGCAGAACTTATTTTAACCCATCGCAGTGAAAAGTCATATGAACAGGTACAACCTCTTGCCAACGAGTTTTCAGCAGAACTTTATCAATGCGATGTCACCGATGAAAAGAGTGTCAACACATTATTCTCTCATATTCAAGAAAAATGGCAGGCCCTTGACTTTGTTATTCATTCACTCGCCTTTGCTAAACCTCATGAATTACAAGGCCGTCTTGTAGATACTTCCAGTAAAGGTTTTACTCAAGCAATGGATATTTCCTGTCATTCATTTGTTCGCATTGCTAAGCATGCTGAAAAACTAATGCCTCACGGCGGTGCTTTGATCAGCATGAGCTATTTAGGTGCACAAAAAGTCATGGAAAATTATAATATGATGGGGCCTGTCAAAGCCGCCCTTGAGACGAGCATTCAATATTTAGCCGTCGAACTTGCTGAAAAAAATATCCGCGTCTATGGTATTTCCCCTGGTTTAATGCCGACACGCGCTGCAACAGGGATTAAAGACCTTGATCAATTATTAAAAAATACTGAAAGAAAATCACCAATGAAACGTATTATTAATAAAGAAGAGGTCGGTGGACTGGCAAGTTTTCTTGTCAGTGACTCAGCGAGTGGTATGACAGGGCAAACTTTATTTGTTGATGGCGGCTATAATCTAGTTGGGTAAATTATAAATTTAGCTCTAAAAAAAAGGCGTTATTATCACGCCTTTTTATTCTATTTAACAATCTGTTCTTTATTTAATTTCCTGAGCTTCCATAACAAGCGTTTTAAAGTGGTCATAAGTTATGTAATAATCACCAGTATTTCCCCATGAATTGCGTAATGTTAAAATTCCGCACTGCTGTTGTTCTTTCCCAAACCAGCCCTCTTTATAGGTTGCGCACGCAGTATCATTATACCCGGTGATAATCATCTCATGGCCTGCATTAATTGAGCCATTTCTAGCATCCTGCGCTATTTGACTAGTCAATACCCAAGTATCATTTTCAACACCATTGTACTCACCCACAGCACCATTATGGTATTTTAAGCTCCCATTAGTATCAAGTAATGTTCCAAAAGTAACGCGATGCCCTAAACCAATCGCTCGCTTAACACCTGTTAATACTTTATCTGCCTCTGCTGGGTCAATAGGAAAGTTATTTGCTGTAGGTAAAATTTTGTTCCAGTTTTGCTTAGTAAAGCCTTTGTAACTATTTGCCTGGAAATCATGTACAGACATTGGATTGCTTGTATCAGGGCTATTTACTGGGTAACTGGTTAAGCCACCACATATACCTGTAGGCTCTTTATTAACCGTCATATAACCATGATCATTGATCTGCTTTAATACATAAGGCCCCCAAGACCCTTCCCAACCACCATTTGCATCAGGAATACCCAGTGTTTTACCTAATTCAAGATTACACAACTGACTTACTGGTGGTGGTGGATTTAGTTGTTCTTGGTTCAGTGCATCAATCCAACAATTTGAACTGTTCCTGCATAGGTCGCAGCAGATAAAACTAGAGAGGATGAAATTATAGCGACTTTACTTTTCTTAAGCACAAAAGTATCTCCATATAGATAATGTAAAATTAACAAAAAATAAAAAAATAGGTTAATAAACTCTAATCAAATAAACCTAGAATAAACCCCAAATATAGACCTCCATGCCGATTTAAAATTAAATTAAATTAAATAAATGAATTGACGAATACTAGGCAAGCAAAACTATAAAACTTAAATTCATCAACAATAGTATAAATCAAATCAATGTAATAGTTTCAACAGGTTAAAAGCCTATTGCTATAATGATCGGGAATTTTTATTCAATCAAGGAAAAAAATAAAGATAAGTTGCCATTTCCATTTTTATCATCCCGCCATCCCTGCAAAAGCATAGAAACATTTATATAACAGCAGCACCAAGCCGTCAACAATTTTTTACAAAAAATAACACTCATTATTTTTAAAAAGTTTCAAACAGGTATAAGCCCTTATTAATCTCAATAATAACAAGGGCCAGTATTAGCTAAAACAGAAGAGTTATAACTCCCTTATTTCATCCTATTAATAGTAGTACTCACAACTTTCTGTGCACTTAACACACCAGTATTGTCGTACGCAGACTGATTTAAAATAGTTGCCACATCATCTGGTGTCACTGTAGGGTCTACCGAATAAATCAAACTCACCATTCCAGCAACATGGGGTGTTGCCATACTTGTACCTTGCATATAGCCATAGCCATCATTCACAGTAGAGTAAATTTCTCCTGCTTCACCAAAATCAGCATCTCCACCAGGCGCTCTCACCACAGTGCTTTGTAATTTCCAATCATTTGTTGAATAAGTCGAGTAATATGATTTTTTTCCTGTAGGGCCAGTCGCCTCAACAACTATCGATTTGAAATTTTGACAACCTGATGGAATATCATTCCATAACTCATGGCTATCATTTCCTGCGGCAATCACCAAGGTTGCACCTTCATCCTCCGCACTCTTTGCAGCATCATACCAAGCAGCACACATGCTTGGTATGACATTATTTTTCCAATAACTCTCACTATAATAGGTTTTTTCTTGACCATTTTCAGTATAATAACGTGACATCCCTAAGCTTAAATTAATAACCTTAGCCGGGTAGTTGTTAGTCTGTACACCAGATACTGGAACACCTGCTGACCATTTTACCGCTTCCATAATGGCATAAGTGTTTCCAGACCCTTCGTCAGCCAGTGCTTTTACCGGAGCAACTTTAATAGAGTCTATTGGGCCTGCCACTCCAGTAACCTCTGGACCATTCGCATCAATTGTGCCTGCAACATGAGTTCCATGAAAGTGGCCACTTTGTTGATAAACATTGTAATCTACTACAGTTTTATTGTTTTCATAATGAAAATAAGGCAGCCCATTATCCACAACTTCCTTACTAATATCTTCAGGAGCTTGAACAGCAAGCCCCGTATCAACCACGGCAACATAAGTCCCCGCTGGATTCTGTATCAATCGCCAAGCTTCATTTACACCAATACCGTAACCATAACCATCACTATCCATATCCCATTGTTTTCCCCAATCATCACGCACACCTGTTCCCGTATTAGGACTAGAGATTGCTTTTTTTTGTACATCAAAGGCTTTCATCGTTGATTTTGCTGGAAGCGCATATACAACGTCCGGATGCGCATCCATGAATTCTCGTGCTGTTTTATAATCAACTTTAGCAGAACTATCGCCAGCAGATGCACTATTTGCAGACATCAGCAACATAGAGTCACTGTCTTTAGTTTCTACCGTCACAAGCTGAGTGTCAGCGTTAATAGGCTGTGATTTCGTGACCTTTAAACCACTTGTTGAAGAAGATGACATCGCGTTTAAATTCATAAGAGAAGAATTTTCTGGCTTATATTTTACAATAAGATTAACTTCACCTGCGTAAGCCTGGCTAAGAAGGCCTATTCCCGCTACAGCGATAGCAAGAGACAATTTTCTTTTTTGCATAAAGGTTTCTCCAATAAAATACATTAGAATAATTAACAATGAAAAATAGCTGATTATTATCAAGCTTTAAGATTAAATATTAACAGCTCAACAATGCATAGATGGAAGCAAGAATTCTAAATCAAGAAGGTGGTTTTAGTTTCATGCCCTACTCCATCAGATTAACTGTGTTATATAAACCGCATGAATTACGTTATATAACGAATCTTAACATCAAGTCAACACATTATTAACAAGTGTTAACATTTAAGCAACAACAGAAAATGAAATGCTAGAATTTTAAAATGAAATTAACATAAAAAACACACCTAACTTTATAAATAAAGGAAATTAAATAACTATTACCACCCATATATGGAAATAACGACACTTTAAAATAAAAATTTAGGAAAAATAGCTATAATTTTATTTTACATAAAAATACACATGACAAAAAACATTAACAAATAACATAAACTATTTACACTTTAGTTATACAACAACCAAATGCTAGCTCCTTTAACAAAGATAACTAGAACAACCCGTTGACTGTGGACACCAAACAGCCTACTCCAACCTATCAACAGCCCCATAAAAGCAACTTTTTATTGACGAAGTGAAATATCCCCTTATAATAGAGCGGTTCGAGTCGGCTGGATAGTCGCTGTAGCCGTTGGCTATAGAGGAAAGTCCGGGCTTCATAGGGCAAGGTGCCAGGTAACGCCTGGGGGGCGCGAGCCTACGGAAAGTGCAGCAGAGAGTAGACCGCCTAAGTGATTGATCACCGGTAAGGCTGAAAGGGTGCGGTAAGAGCGCACCGCGCGCATGGCAACATTGCGTGGCATGGTAAACCCCACCTGAAGCAAGACCAAATAGAACCTCAACGGTATGGCCCATACTGAGGTTGGGTAGGTTGCTTGAGGTACATGGCGACATGTATCCCAGATGAATGACTATTCACGACAGAACCCGGCTTATAGGCTGACTCGACATCCTTATTCTCATCACTGTATACTGATTCTCTTATTATTTTACTCATACTTAAATAGCAATCCGCTGTAGAGAGTCAAGATGCTCAATTTAGAAGAAACTCGCGATAAACTCAATATCTGCAACATCAAACGCCATATCTTTTTGTGTGCTGATCAATCTGTGCCGAAATGCTGCAATAAAGAAGACAGTATAACTTCTTGGAATTACTTAAAAAATAGATTAAACGAACTTGGTCTTGCCCAAAGTGGCGAGGTTTATCGAACCAAAGCCAACTGTCTAAGGCTCTGCAAACAAGGCCCCATTGCCGTGGTTTACCCCGATGGTGTCTGGTACCACTCCTGCACCCCTGAGGTACTTGAGCGCATTATTCAAGAGCATTTAATCAAAGGCGAAGTGGTTAATGAGTTTGCCTTTCACTGTGCTCTGGATGGTCACCTTGAAGAATGATTCACCTAGCACCTTATAACCCAGACTGGCCACAGCGCTATCAACAAGAAAAAAAGCTATTATTGAGTCAAGCCGGCCAGTGGATTACTGCGATAGAGCATATCGGCAGCACTGCTGTCCCAGGGCTTACGGCAAAACCCATCATCGATATTTTAATAGGGGTTGATCTATTACAAATCGCAGATCAATGTATTGTGCCTACAATCATCAAGCTAGGTTACAACTATATCTGTCAATATGAAAAAGAACTTCCTGAACGTCGCTATTTCCAACGTCTAAACGACCAAGGCTTACATACTCATCATATTCACCTTGTCGAAACAACAAGTGACTTTTGGCAGCGACACTTATTGTTTAGAGACTATCTGCGCACGCACCCTACAGTTGCTCAACAATACGCCGAGCACAAATTAGAGTTAGCTCCTCAATTTACCGATAGCAATGATTATGCTGGAGCAAAAACGGACTTTATTCAGACGACTTTAGCATCTGCTAAAAATAACAATTAAGCTCGGCAGCTAGTTTCGCGCTTTTAAGCCTAAGCCCACTCTGATTTCTGGCTTACGCAAATAGCGCTTAGCCAAAGAATGATAAAGCGGTTGGCGGCAGGCAATACGGGAGAACGCAGTCGCCATCACAGACGTTAACATGATAGGTAAAATCATATTGCCTGAAACACTGTTCGTCATCTCTAACACAATCACGAAGCAGGTAATGGGACTTTGTACAACACCTGAGAAAAAGGCCACCATACCTAATATAATCACCGCTTGATGAAAATGATCTGGCAAAGCAAGAGACAATAACTGTCCAAAACCAGCTCCGGCCGATAGTGAAGGCGCAAAAATACCACCAGGAATGCCACTTAAATATGTAACTAAATTAGCGAGCATTTTTAGTGGGCCATAATAATCAGATACCGACCCTGTGCCTGTCACCACCGCTTTTGCTTCTTGATAGCCACTGCCAAAGATCGAGCCATGAGTAAGCACCCCGATAATGGCTAATATTAAGCCCATGATGCCCGCTAAAATTAATGGGTGAACTCTGGCAAAATTTCTAAGTAACCAAGTTAAAGAAAGCAATAAAGTACTAAAAATACCGCCGAGCAAACCACCCAAAACAGCACAGATAACAATCGGATACCAACCACCTGAGGTGATATCCAAAATCGCTGTACTGGTACCAAAATATGAGTAATTCCCCAAAATATAATGTGAGATAATCCCGCCTAAAATCACGGTCGTAACTATCGTACCGCTAATTCCCTTTTCAAACGAGCCTGAAAGCTCCTCAATCGCAAAAACAATCCCCGCCAACGGTGTATTAAACGCAGCTGAAATTCCGGCGGCACCACCAGCCAATAATAAACCACGTTCGACATCATGACGATGAAAACTCCCCCAACGCCCGAGCGAGTTCATAATAGCGGCGCTTAACTGGATCGTTGGCCCTTCACGACCGATGGAACCACCACACAAAAAACCTAATACCGTCAAAAAGAACTTACCGATGGCGATGCGTACTGAGACTAAATGCTTGCGAGAAGCTTGCTGCTTGACGCTCAACGCTGCCATCACTTGTGGAATACCACTGCCCTCAGCACCCTGAAAAAACTTATTTTTGCAAACAGATAATTAACATAAAACCCAATGGACACAGCGCC